>NZ_JBEXLP010000070.1:0-37341 GCF_040610035.1 Streptomyces sp. NPDC004542 | reverse complement strand
GGTGATGGTCAGGGCGACCCAGTAGGAGCGGGGCACCGGGATGATCGAGACCAGGGCCTGGGCGATGCAAGGCCGCCGCGAGGGCGCGCCCACCCCGCACCGGGAAACACGCCGTAGGAAGTCCGGCACCGTGAACACACTCCTGGTGACTTTCGGGCACGGCACCGCCGGCCGCGACCGGATCGGCGAGTTGCTGCGCCGCGCCGGCGTCAGCGCCGGCGTGGACGTGCGCACCGCGCGGGGCAGCCGTCGCCATCCGGACGTGTCCCGGCAGCGGCTGACGGAATGGATGCCGCGCACCGGGATCGCCTACCGGTGGGAGCCCGCCCTCGGCGGCTTCCGCAAAGCACCGCCCGACAGCCCTGACACCGTCTGGCGCAACGCCTCCTTCCGCGGTTACGCCGCCCATACCCGCTCGCCCGAGTTCGTCACCGCGAACCCGCGTCGGCTGAGGCCGAACCGCTCGCGTGCCGGGCGTGCGGACCGGTGCAGGGCGTGATCAGCGTGAGCGTGCGGTCCCCCTCCCCGAGCTCGGAGCGTCGTGGAGGGGGACCGTGCAGACCACGGACTGCGGACGGCCGGCGCGGCCGGCGGTTCAGCTCGCCGGGGACGAGGTCCGGCGCGGCAACTTCCAGTTCGGTCGCGGGAAGTGGCAGGTGTAGCCGTTCGGGTAACGCTCCAGATAGTCCTGGTGCTCGGGCTCGGCCTCCCAGAAGTCGCCCACGGGCTCGACCTCGGTGACCACCTTGCCCGGCCACAGGCCACTGGCCTCGACGTCCGCGATGGTGTCCAGGGCGACCCGGTGCTGTTCCTCGTCGGTGTAGAAGACGGCGGACCGGTAGCTGCGCCCGATGTCGTTGCCCTGGCGGTCCTTCGTGGTCGGGTCGTGGATCTGGAAGAAGAACTCCAGGATGTCCCGGTAGCTCGTCGTCATGGGATCGAAGAGGATCTCGATGGCCTCCGCGTGGTCACCATGATTGCGGTACGTGGCGTTCGGCGTGTCACCGCCGCTGTACCCGACGCGGGTGGACACCACACCCGGCTGCTTGCGCATCAGGTCCTGCATGCCCCAGAAGCAACCGCCCGCCAGCACGGCTCGCTCGGTTTGCGATGTCATCGGTTGCTCCCTCACGATCGAGCCGCTGTGCGGCGTCGTTCACGTACGGTTCTCACGTTCACCCAGCTTATAACTACCGGCCGGTAACCCCGGCCGCCCGCTTCACCGTGCGGCGTTCCGCCACTCGCGGCCCGGCACGGCGGTGACGGTTCCTCGCCAAGAACCCTGCCGCGGCTCCGACGTCCTGCGTCCGCCTGCCACCCGGGCAACGGGTAGCCCGGTGCGCCTACGTCGAGATCGCGCACGACCTGGCCAACGTGCCCAGCGGCGCCATCCCGCGCCGGCTGGGCTTCACCGAAGTCGGGCGGGAGCCGGCGGCGGCTCCTGCGGGCACCGGGACAGAGCTCGTCTGGCGGTTGAACCGTCGCACTCCTGCGCATAGGAGCTGATGGTGTACAGGGCTTCGTCGTCGATCGCGTTCTTGTCCTGGTCAAGGGAGATCCGCACGGGGTGCCCGTCGGCGGCGTAGTCCGCCTCCGCTGTGTCCGCGTGCTCACTGCGGGCTTGCTGAAGGCTCTTCAACAAGTCACCGAGAGTGGGTACTTGGGCTGACATGTCTCTCGCCTGCCGCCGGCTGTCCTCATCGAGCCCGACGACCTCGACCGCCCTGCCGTCGCGTACCTTCACCCGGAAGGTCCCCGCCAGGACCTGAGTGCTCGACGTCAGGGTGTAGGAGTACGCGGCGGGTTCCTCCCAGGTGCTCTCCGGCTCGTTCCCTCCGGTGGGTCCCCCGCACTCCGAGGAGCCGCACCCTGCGGTCGTGTACAGCAGGGCCCCGAGAAACGCGGCCGGGGTAGCCAGTCGGGCACGGCAACGCAGTCTGTTCATGGTGACTCCCTCGGTGTCGGTCACCGCTGTGACGCCGCGCGGCTCCGGAACGTTCACGCAGGTGTGCGGACCACCCGAGGTGTTGACCGCGCACTCACGGCGCCTGTCCGCTCTCACTCCGCAGGGCCGAGTGCATGGAGCGAGCACGGTCCAGGGACCGGCGACGCATCCAGAGCATCAGGCAGCAGAAGCCGACCGTGCCGATCGTGAAGACCAGCGGGTAGGTCCACGAACCCGTGACCACCCCGGCGGCGAGCATGAGGGCGGCGGACAGGCCCATGAAGCCCAGCCAGTACGGCAGCCCCCGGTTTCCCCGCTCCACCCGCGCCCGGTACTCCGCGACGAGCCGCCGTATGGTCGCCCGTTCTTCGGGATCTCCCGGCACCTCACGGTGCCGGAGCTTGCGGTTGAGCTCGGCGAGTCCGCGCGGACTGGACACCGACCGCTGGTTCGTCGTCGCTCCCAACGTGCTGGGCGGCTGCCAGGGCAGCACCGGACCGGCGTCCTTCACACCGGATGGACGCCACCGGGGTGGCGGCTTCCCTTTCCTGACCCAGCGCGACCAGGTGGCCGCAGAGGCGGACCTGGCCGACGCGCTGGGCATCGACCGCTGGGCACTGGTCGTCGGCGGGTCGATGGGCGGAATGCGGGCGCTGGAGTGGGCCGTGTCGCATCCGGAACGGACGCGGGCGCTCCTGCTGCTGGCCACGGCGGCCGCGGCGAGCGCGGAGCAGATCGCCTGGGCGAACATCCAGCTCCATGCCATCCGCAGCGACCCTCACTGGCGCGGCGGCAACTACCACGACGCCGGCCCCGGACTCGGCCCGCACGCGGGACTCGGCCTGGCCCGTCGCCTCGCCCACGTCACCTACCGCAGCGAACCGGAACTCCAGGTCCGTTTCGGCCGCGCGCCGCAGGGCACGGAGGATTCCTGGAACGGCGGTCGGTACCAGGTCGAGTCCTATCTCGACCACCACGCTGCCAAGCTCGTGCACCGCTTCGACGCGGGCAGCTACGTCACACTGGCAGAGGCCATGAACAGTCACGACATCGGTCGCGGTCGAGGTGGTACGCGCGCCGCCCTGAGCCGTGTGACGGCCAGGACCCTCGTCGCAGGCGTCGACTCTGACCGCCTCTATCCGCTGCCCCAGCAAGCGGAGTTGGCAGCCGCGATCCCCGCAGCGGATCACGTCCGGGTGGTCGAATCCCCGTACGGTCACGACGGCTTCCTCATCGAAGTGGAACAAGTCGCCGCACTCGTGGGCGAACTCGTCGGCTGGACGGTGCCGGGTGGCCGCGTGGTCTCGGCCTCCGGCCCTCGCCGTCGGCGGTGACGCTGTGCGGCGAAGCGGTGGTCCCGCGTCAATGTCGGCATCCTGTTCCTCACCACGGCCCGGCGCCGTGGCCGTACGCCGCCGTTGCACCGGTCCTCGCGAAGCGCCTCATGCCGCACGATCCGATGCCCTGTCCGCCGCTGCCCGCAGCCCACCTCAGTGAATTTCCCCACCATCCCTACTGATTTAGTAGAGAAACGTTGACGCCGTCGCTGCGCTCACCCACCATGGGGCCATGTCCCGCGCGCAGCTTCCCCTGGTACGCCGCCGGCACGTCGACTTCCGTCGCGTGGCCAGCGCCGTCTGCCGACGCGGCTAGGAAGCGACCGGTGCTTTGTGGCGCACCTGGTCGACCATCGCTCCTCTCTCCTTTGACGCGCAGGCCTGACAGATGGCTGAGCCGTCGCCGCACCGGGTCTCCAGCGACCTCCGATCGAACAGTCGCTCCGGCTCGCCTGGCTTTCTGCCCCTCTGGCCCGACGCCTCGACCTGCCCCCCCATACAACTCCCCATACACCGGGAAGGAACTACAGCGATGACGTCGGCACCCCCGTCTCACGCCACTCTGCTCCACGTCTCGCCGGCCGCCCCTCGCCGCCTGCGTCTTGTGCCCGAAGACACGCAAGAGGAAGGAGGGGACCGCGCAGCTCCCGACGACGGATCACCGCTCGTCGGCTATCTGGTGTTCCTTCCCAAAGGTGTCGACCCGGCCGCACTCTTCGCCGACGCAGGACTGCGGCCACAGATCCACCCGGTCGCCTCCGACGCCATACCGCTCCTGACGCGCACGCCGGACCCGTCGGTCCCGGCCGGTGACCCGATCCGTATCGACACCGAGCGCCATGTCGCCGAACTGGAGGGAGAGGAACTCGACCTCACTTACCTGGAGTTCGCCCTGCTGGCCCAGCTCGTGATTCATCCGCATCGAGTCCACACACGCGAACAGTTGGTCGAGCACGTGTGGGGACACACCCACTGGGGGGACGGACGCACCGTCGACGTGCACATCGCACGTCTGCGCCGAAAGCTGGGGGCGGTCCACCGGCAGCGGATCGTCACTGTGCGACGCGTGGGGTACAAGTACGTGCCCGCCGCCTGAGACGGCCGTCCGGGGCGGTTCCGCGATCGGGACGACCAGCCAGTGGTAATCCGGGTCGTCAGTGCTACTCGGGGTTTCGTGAGACGCGGCGACGGCCCGTCTGCGCGACGCCGAGCGCGTCCGCGGGGCGGTTCGCCTCGCCCGGCGGGCCCAGGAGGCCGGCCAGGTCCGACATCTGCCGACGCGGACGCATCCATGCCGGAAAGGGCTGCTCGCGCCGGTATCAGCCATGCGACGGGCTGTTACGCAGCGGGGCGGGGGGGTGCAGCGGAGGCGGTATTGCAGTTGCGCGAAACAACCGCAGGCCAGGCGCGCGGCCGCATCAGATCAGCCGGGCTGTCGCACGACCTCTGGCTCCTTGCGAGGTGCGCACGCCATCCAGTCCACGATCTGTACCGCCGCCCCGGTGGCCTCTGTGCCACGGCAGTGGGCGTGGTGCCTGCGGGCGATGCCGTCCAGATCGAGGTGGGATCCGAAGGCGGGGTGTGCCGCCAGCCGCCGTGCGTACGCCCACACGCGGGGGTGCTCGGTGATGCGGTGCACCGCGGTGGCGTCCAGGTGGTGGCGGTGCACCGTGTCCAGCTGCACGAGAGCCACCCACAACTGGACTTCACCGAGCGTGAGTTCACCGCCCAGCACGTGCTCCTGGGAGGCGAGTTTCCACTCCAGCACATCCAGCGTGCGCAGCAGGGTGGCCAGTGCGGTGTCGCGTACCGCCGGGCCGCCATCGGACTGCCCGGCGCGCTGGGCGGCCCGGGTGATGCCCTGCTCGCAGAGTCGGCCAACGGTCTCGATGGCCTTCTCGGCACCGCGGGGGTAGAGATCGGGACCATGTCCACCGAACCGCCGAGCCAGGTCGCGCAGGATGTCGGTGGTGTGGGTGCTGACGATCGTTCCGGTCCAGTTGTCGCTCAGGACCGGCGCCACGGCCGGTCCGGGGTGCTGGTGAGAACTGGATTCGTACAGCGGGCACAGTGCCAGGTGTCCGCCGTCCGAGGCGTCGGGCAGGGCGGGCAGCAGCGTGACCGGGAGGGTGTCGTCGAGGCCGAGCAGGCTGTGCGTGATGGCGATCTGCAGGCAGTGCGGACAGGACAACGAGAGGTGGAGTCGGTAGCGCTGCGGCGCGGCGTAGTAGCCGCTGCGCGCGTCACAGCCGATCCTGCTCCGGAAGGACGGCACTGCTGTCGGGGATGTGGCGGACATGCGTCTTCCTGGGGTGCTCGGTCGCAGGCATACGGGCATACGGGGACGACGGCTCGCGGCGGCTTCGGCACGGCCGGGATGCGGTGCTGGCGTGAGGATCAGGCGTGGGTGGGCGTGGAGCCTTCACCGTGCGGGGAACTCGCCGCACTGCACACGCGCAGGAGGTCGATGTGGCGCCGGGACGTCAGCAGGGGCAGCGGACGGACGGCGATGCGGACGGCTCGACGGCCGAGATCCAGCACAGAACAGTCCATCTTTCCCTACCGATTCACTATGATTTCCTGTACCGGAGTGTCGGGCCACGGCCGGGCCCCGTCAAGTGGGCGCGTTCCACCCGCGCCAGAACGTCTCGCCACATGAGAAGGCCCGCCGGACCACCCGTGCGATCAGGCCACGCGGTCGGTCTCACGGGCAGCGAGCGGCGCGCGGACCGCCTCGACGGCAGCGCCGAAAGGCCGAACTCCCATGCGGGCCGCGGTCAGGCGTGGGCGGCGGCAGGCTCGGACGCGGCTTCCTCTGCCTCCAGCTCGCGCACCAGGGGCAGCACCCGCTTGCCGAAGCACTCGACCTCTCCAGGTAGTGCAGGAAGCCGAGGAGGAAGAGCTCCACGCCGAGCCGTTTGTAGGCGACGATCCGCTCGGCGATCTGCTCAGGGGGGCCGATCAGACGTGTGCGGAAGCCGTCGCGTGCAGCCGGTCAGTGGGGGTCTCGAACATCAGCTCGACTGCAAAGAGTGACCCCGTCGGCGCCATTCCTCCGCGAGCAGTTCGTATGAACGGACCCGGTCCCTGTGGTCGTGAGTGATGGTCGTGATGAGCAGCTCGTCCGCGCCCGTGCCCGCCTGGAGTTGTTCCAACTGGTCGGCCACCCGGCCCGGTGAGCCCACGAACTGGGTGTCGAGGCGGTCTTGGACGAGGGCCCGGTCCTCGTCGGTCCATGGGTGGGCACGCGCTTCCTCCGGCGTCGGGTACTCGATGGCGCCCTCGGCGGTGCGGATGCTGCGGACCCACGGGCCGTAGCCGGTGGCGAGTGCGCGGGCAGTGGCGTCGTCCTCGGCGACGACGACGTCCGCCGATACGCTGACGTACGGCTTGTCGAGGAACTCGGAAGGCTGGAAGAAGGACCGGTAACCCTCCACCGCCTCCAGGACCGTGGCCGGGCTGACGTGGTAGTTCGCCGCGAACCGTAGACCGCCCCGGCCCGCGACAGCGGCGCTCTGACAGCCGCTGCTGCCCAGGATCCACACCTCCACGTCGGCGCCCTCCCCCGGCACGACGTGCGCCTCGACGCCCTCCGGGGAGCGGTAGGTGCCTGCGAGCAGGGCGAGGATGTCGTCGATCTGCTCGGCGTAGTCCTGTGACTCGGCGCCCGGCAGGAGAAGCAGCCTGCGCTGCAGCGCGATGCGGGGTGACCCGAGCAGATGCTCGAAGGAGAAGCGGGGCGGGATCAACAGGCCGTTCGGGGTGCGGCCGTCGACGACCGGGGTCGCCGTCGGCAACGGTGCGGCCGGCTGTCCCGACGGGCGGCCGCCCGAGCGGCCCAGGCCCAGATCGAAGCGGCCCGGGTGCAGCGCGTCGAGCAGGCCGAACTCCTCCACCGTGGACAGCGCCGTGCGGTGCCCGAGCTGCACGGCCCCGGAACCGAGCCGGATGGTGGAGGTGGCGGATGCGGTCAGGGCCAGGACGACTGCGGGGGACGTGCCGGCCACGCCCGGATTGAGGTGGTGCTCGGCGAACCAGTAGCGGGCATATCCGAAGCGCTCGGCCTGCTGTGCGAGGTCGATGGAGTTGCGCAGGGCATCGGCTGCCGTCGAGCCGGAGGCGATCGGGACCAGGTCGAGAACGCCAAGGGCAATATCAGACATGGACGGACTCCTGGGTGAGCGGTGGCGCCGGATGCACGGGTCCCCACACGAACGGCGGGTCCGGGATCTCGCGGCGCAGCACGGGGGCGGCCTTGGACTGGAACAGCTCGAGGGAGGCACGGTGCTGGGACTCCGTCAGCCCGCTCGCGTCGGCGTGCAGGTGGAGCACGGTGTGCCCGAACTGTTCGTGGTAGCGGTGCACCTTGTCGATGACCTGTTGCGGGCTGCCGATCAGAGCGGAGCTGCGTTCGGCGAAGTCCTCCAGGGTCTCGAAGACGACCGGCAGGCCGGCCTTCTTGAAGAACGCCAGGTTGGACTCGAAGACCGGCCGGTACGCGGCCAGCGCCTCCTGGGAGGTGGGCGCGACGTAGATGCCCGCCGTGCCCGCGCCGACGGCGATCTGCGCCGGGTCGTGGCCGTAGTGCTCCCACCGCTCGCGGTAGTGGCGGATCAACTCGGCATACGGCTCGATGGGGTTGGTGACGTTCGCCGAGAACAGCGGGTCGCCGTAGCGGGCCGCCAGATCCACGGACTCCTTGCTGGTCGCGCTGCCGTGCCAGACCCGGACCGGCCGCTGATACGGCCGCGGCCACACCTCGGCGTCCGTCAGCGGGGGACGGAAGCGGGTGTCGGCGGTGACCTTGTCCTGACGCCAGATCTTCCGGAAGACCTCGTAACTCTCGGCGTTGCGGTCCCACTGGTCCTCGGGCGTGACGTGGAACAGGTCGCGCTGAGCGGCGCCGTTGCCCTTGCCGATGATCAGGTCGAGGCGCCCGTTGGACAGGTGGTCGAGGGTGGCGTAGTCCTCATATGCCCGGACCGGGTCCAGCAGGCTGAGCGTCGTGACGGCCGTGAACAGGCGGATGCGCTTCGTCAGGGCGGCCACATGGCTGAGTACGACGGTCGGTGAGGAAGAGATGAACGGCCGCTCGTGGCGCTCCCCCACGCCGAAGCCGTCGAAGCCGAGCTCCTCGGCGAGCAGCGCGTTGTCGAGGACGTCGCGGAAGCGCTCGTGGGTCGACTTCCGCACCCCGGTGACCGGGTCCGGCCGGTGCACGATCAAGGTGATCGCGAGGAACTTCACGACGCCACCCGCTCGTTCGACGCCTCGTCCGGGTGGGCGAGGCCCAGGTGGTGGCGGAGGGTCGGGCCCTCGTACTCGGTGCGGAAGACGCCCTGTTCCTGTAGGAGCGGTACGACCTTGTCGGCGAAGTCGTCCAGACCGGTGGGGGTGATGTGCGGAACGAGGATGAAGCCGTCACTCGCGTCCGCCTGGACGTACTCGTTGATGGTCCGGGCGACGGTCGCCGGGGAGCCGATGAAGTTCTGCCGGGTGCCGGTCTCGATGACGAGGTCGCGGATGGACCAGTTGTTCGCGGCGGCCAGCTCGCGCCACTCGCGCGCGGTGGCCAGCGGGTCGCGGTACATGCGCACCTGGGCGCGGCCCTTGGAGATGTGGTCGTCGCTGACGTCCGGGTCAATGTCGGGCAGCGGGCCCTCCGGGTCGTACGAGGACAGGTCCCGGTTCCAGACGAACTCCAGGTGCTTGAGGGCCGTGGCCCCGCTGACCTGCTGGCGACGCACCTCGTTGGCCAGCTCCTCGGCCTCCGCGTCGGTGTCGGCGAGGACGAAGGTCGCGGCGGGCAGGATCAGCAACTGGTCATGTCGGCGGCCGTACTTGGCCAGGCGGTTCTTGACGTCTGTATAGAAGGCCCGGCCCTCCTTGAGGGTGGCGTACCGGCTGAAAATGGCGTCGGCGCCGGAGGCGGCGAACTCGCGGCCCTCGTCGGAGTCTCCGGCCTGGAAGACGACCGGTCGGCCCT
Organism: Streptomyces sp. NPDC004542; assembly: GCF_040610035.1. Classification (NCBI taxonomy): domain Bacteria; kingdom Bacillati; phylum Actinomycetota; class Actinomycetes; order Kitasatosporales; family Streptomycetaceae; genus Streptomyces; species Streptomyces sp. NPDC004542. Next base: position 28,073 of record NZ_JBEXLP010000070.1, on the reverse strand, counting down.
GTGGGGAGCGCGGCACGTTGAACTGGCCGTGGATGTCGAAGTGCTGGCCGGTGTGGACGAAGGAGCCGGCCTTCGCGTCCCGCAGGAAGACGCCGGTCACCCGGTCGGCGATGATCTCGTCGCCGTGCCACGAGTCGAAGAGCTCGTGGGCGGTGGTGAGGAACTCCTTGGCGCGGGAGTAGCGCTCCTCCTGCGGCAGGAAGCCGCCGCGGCGGAAGTTCTCGCCGGTGAAGGCGTCCCAGGAGGTGACGACGTTCCAGGCCGAGCGACCGCCGGAAAGGTGGTCGAGGCTGGCGAACTGGCGGGCCACCTCGTACGGCTCGTTGAAGGTGGAGTTTATGGTGCCGGTCAGACCGAGGTGCTCGGTGGCGGCAGCCAGCGCGGCGAGGATCGTGAAGGTGTCGGGGCGGCCGACCACGTCCAAGTCGTATATCTTGCAGCCCTGTTCACGCAGCCTGAGCCCCTCGGCGAGGAACAGGAAGTCGAACTTGGCGCGTTCGGCGGTCTGCGCGAAGTGGACGAAGGAACTGAACTCGATATGGCTGCCGGCCTTCGGATCGCTCCACACAGTGGTGTTGTTGACGCCGGGGAAGTGTGCGGCGAGATGGATCTGCTTCAGCGGCTTGCTGCTCATGTCGGTGCGGTCCTTCCGGCTCAGGCGATGGCTGCGGCGTAGCGGTTGGCGGGGCGGGCGAGGCCCAGCAGGCCGCGCAGGGTGTCGGCCTCGTAGGCGGTGCGGAAGGCGCCCCGGCGCTGGAGTTCGGGGACCAGGCCCCGGGTGATGGCCGGCAGGTCGTGTCCGGCGACGGCGGGACGCAGCCGGAAGCCGCTCAGCCCCTCCGCCGCCAACTCCTGCATCACGTCGGCGAGTTCGGCGGGCGAACCGGCGAAGATGCGCGCGTCGCTGGTGTACGGCTCCCCCGCGAGGGCGTCGAGGCGGGCGCGCCGGTCCTCGGCAGCGGCCTGGTCGTCGTCCAGGAAGACCACCAAGTCGCCGAAGACGTGCACGATGTCGCCGACCCGCCCGGCGGCCTCCTGCTCGGCGCGGATCTCGGCGACGATCGCACGGGCCTGCTGGGCGTCGTGCGGGGTGACGTAGCCGACGTCGGCCTGGCGGGCCACGAGCCGGTACGGAACGGTCTGGTGGGCGAGGGCGGTCACCAGCGGCTGGCCCTGCGGCGGGCGCGGGGTGACGGAGGGGCCCTTGACGCTGAAGTGCCGGCCCTCGAAGTCGATGTAGTGCAGCTTCTCCCGGTCGATGAAGCGGCCGGTGGCCACGTCCCGGATCTCCGCGTCGTCCTCCCAGCTGTCCCACAGCCGGCGCACGACCTCGACGTAGTCGGCGGCCTCGTCGAAGTGCTCGGTGAGCCGCTGCTGCCCGGCGGGGGTCTGCGACTCCTCCAGGCTGATCGGCGGGAAGGTGCGCCGGCCGAAGTGGTCGGCGTCGTGCGGGCGGGCGCTGATCTGCACCCGCAGGCCCGCGCGGCCGGAGCTCACGTAGTCGAGGGTGGCGATCGCCTTGGAGATGTGGAACGGCTCCGTGTGGGTGGTGATCACGGTCGGGAGCAGGCCGATGTGCCGGGTCAGGGGCGCGATGCGGGACGCGGTCAGGACGGCGTCCAGGCGGCCGCGGACCTGGTCGGTGCGGCCGTCCGGCTCGCCGTAGTGCGAGGACTGAAGGCCGAGCCCGTCCTCGAAGGTGACGAAGTCGAGCAGGCCGCGCTCGGCCTCGGCGACCAGGTCGGCCCAGTATTCGGCGGTGAACAGGTCCCCGGGGCGGGCGACTTGCTCGCGCCAGGAGGCGCGGTGCCAGCCGGTGCCGTTGAGGGCGACGGCGAGGTGCAGAGGGGAAGCGGGAGTTGAGGACACGAGGGTGCCTTCCTGGAGGTCCGTACGAGATCGCCGGCCCTCGGACATGGGGCGAACGGCGGCTGAAAAACGGGGTCAGGAACAACAGAGGGCGCCGGCCACGCGCTGAAGGTCGATATGGGGCCGGCTGTGGAGGCGGACGGCACGGGGTACACGTGTCACGCGGCCCACCTCCGAGTCATCGCCTTCGACAAGGACAACGGCACGACTATGCCGTTTCTTCCAGGACGGCGGCTTCGGTCTGCCGTACAAGTGAGAAGACCGTACGGCGGCGCAGGGTGAAGCCGATCGACTCGTACAGCCGGATCGCGTTCGCGTTGTCGGCCCTGGCGTGCAGGAAGGGCTGCTCGCCGCGCTCCTTGATGCCGGCCGCGACGGCGCGGACGAGGCGGGTGGCCAGACCCCGGCCGCGATACGCCGGGTCGGTGCACACGGCGCTGATCTCGGTCCAGCCGGGTGGATGGAGGCGTTTGCGGACAATTTCGCCCGCTTCGTGCGGCACGGCGCGATCGACGGCTTCAACGTCAGCCGTACCTCATCCCCGACGGCCTCGACGACATCGTCGACCTGCTCGTCCCGGAACTGCAGGAACGCGGGATCTACCCCACCGAGTACATCGGTACGACGCTCCGCGACCACCTCGGTCTGCGCGAACCCCTCACGCACCGGTCCGCGCGGGACCGACGGCAGGCTGGCTGAGCACCGGGATGGCCCTTCCACTCAGGACTGAGTACACATGACTGACAAGAAGCTGTCACACACGGACCGGAATGCGGGTTCGACAGACGCCCGTTCTGACTGACATGACTGTTGGAGTAGCGCTCAACGCGTCCGACGCGCCGAACCAGGTCGACGCCACCGTGCAACTGGCCCAGGAGGCCGCGGGCGCCGGTCTGCGGTCGGCCTGGTTCGGGCAGACCTTCGGCGCGGACTCACCCCAGCTCGCGGCGATCGTCGGACGCGAGGTGCCAGGACTGCGGGTCGGCACCTCCGCGATCCCCGTCGTCGGCCGCCACCCGCTGCTGGTCTCCAGCCAGGCCCAGACCGCCCAGGCCGCGACCCACGGCCGCTACCACCTAGGCCTGGCCCTGGGCACAAAACTGCTGAAGGAGACCGGCTTCGGCCTCCCCTTCGAACGCCCCATCGCCCGGCTGCGTGAATTCCTCACCGCCCTGCGGCAGTTGATCGAGACCGGCACGGCCGACTTCCACGGCGCACTGCTCACCGCGACCACCCCGGTCCCGGCGCGGGTACCGGGTGCCGAGAGCGGTGTCCCCCTGCTGGTCGCCGCGATGGGGCCGCAGGCGCTGCGGGTCAGCGGTGAGCTGGCGGACAGGATCCTGCCCTACCTGGCGGGACCGCGCGCCCTGGAGGAACACATCGTGCCCGCCCTGACCGCCGCGGCCGAGGCCGCCGGTCGTCCCGCGCCCAGGATCGTGGCCCTGGTGCCCGGCGTGTTCACCGACGACGTGGAGGCGGTGCGGGCCAAGGCCACCGAGAACCTCGCGTTCTACGAACAGATCCCGTCCTACGCGCGGGTCATCGAACTCTCCGGCGGCCGGCGAGCTGCCGACCTGGCCGTGATCGACGACGAGAAGACCGTCGGAGCCGAGATACGCCGTTACCGCGATGCCGGCGCCACCGAGGTCGTGTTCTCGGGCACCGAGATCGCGGGAGAAGCCGACCGCCGACGCACCTGGCCGCTCCTCGGCGAACTGGCCCGCTGAGCACGCCGGTCGGACCGACGGCCCGACCGGCCCCCCTGCACCCCCGTGACGAAGGAGAACCCATGACCACCGAGGCCACCACGACCGACTTCCGTGCCTTCACCGAGAACTGGCTGGAGTGGTACCGCGCCCAAGAGGCCAGGCTCGCCGGCCCGCACGGGTTCCTGGCGATCACCGGCCTGCACTGGCTCGACGACCGGCCCCAGCGCTTCCCGGACGCGCCCGGTGCGTGGCGTACAGGCCCCGACGGGGTCGTCGTAAACCTCGACGACGGCGAGGAGCTGGTCGTCGACGGAACGCCGGTCCACGGTGAACACCACTTCGGCGTGCTTCCCGAACGCGGCGGTGTCGACGCGGTCTGGGGAGACGCCGTCATCGAGGTCGCCAAGCGCGGCGGCAACGACATCGTGCGCCCCCGGCACCCGGACGCGCCGCTGCGCACGGCCTTCACCGGAACGCCCGCCTACGCCCCCGACCCGCGCTGGGCCGTGACGGGCCGCTACATCCCCTTCGACACGCCACGGCCGACCACCGTGGGCGCCGCGGTCGAGGGCCTTGAGCATGTGTACGACGCTCCGGGCAGGGTCGAGTTCGAGCTGGACGGGCAGCAGCTGTCGCTGACCGCGTTCCCCGGCCCTGGTGCGGGCCGGCTGATGGTGCTGTTCACCGACGCGACCTCCGGGGTCACCACCTACGCCGCCAACCGGGCCCTCGCCCTGGAGCCGCCCGCCGCCGACGGCAAGGTCGTCCTGGACTTCAACCGCGCCACCAACCTGCCGTGCGCCTACACGGACCTGGCCACCTGCCCGCTGCCCCCGGCCGAGAACCGGCTGCCGGTGGCGATCGAGGCCGGCCAGAAGATCCCCCGCGAGCGCGGCGGTTCCTGAGCCGGACCCGGTGCCGGCCCGACTGCCCCTGCAGCGCGTCGCTTTGCGGCATTGACGTACGACAAGAGCCCTCCGTACGATCACGAACGGCATTGAGTGTCAGCGTCAAGCCCTGGCTCGCTGACCGGCAACCCTACCGCGCGGTGGGGTGCTCCAGGTGAAAGCCCGGCGGGATCACCGAGGATCCCCGCAAGCGCGTGGCCCCGTGACCGGGGCCGGAAATGTGGAGGACCGGCATGCGGCACGGTGGTGACCTCAGCGCCCGCTTCGCCGGCGCCACCGTGTTCTCCCGGCTCTCGCGTCGGCGCCACATCGACCTCAAGCGCTCGACCAGCTGCCTCTGTCAGGCCTGACGGCCCCTTCCGCCGCCGGTCGTAGTCCGGCACGCACCGGCCGTCACCGCACCGCCTGCGGCTGACCCCCGCTCCGCCCTGATCCCTGTCTGCACAGCGCTTCCCCGCCACCGGTCTTGTACCGGCGGGGGCCGCACGCCCATGCACGTTCGTGCCTTGTACGGCGCCTTCTTGCCTGGTGACACGAGTAGGAGAACCCTCCGTGAACGCGCTTCCGGCTTTCAGAGCCCCCCGCTGGGCGCCCCTCGCCGCCCTGCTGACCACCAGTGTTCTGCTGACCGCCTGCGGTTCGGGCGACGACTCCAGTAGCGGAAGCAGCCGGCCGAAGTCCGGTGGCACCCTGACCTTCGCGGTGGGTTCCGACGCCGGCTGCGTGGATCCACAGCAGGTCGGCAGCAACGAGAGCATCTACTCGGTGCGCCAGACCGTGGACTCCCTGACCGACCAGGACCCCAGGACCGGCAAGATCGTGCCGTGGCTCGCCAAGAGCTGGGACATCAACGCCGACGCCACGGAGTTCACCTTCCATCTGCGCTCGGGCGTCACCTTCAGCGACGGCTCCCGGCTGACCGCGCAGGTGGTCAAGGACAACTTCGACGCGGTGCCGAAGCTCGGCGCCCTCGGGGTCCTCGCCCAGGGCTATCTCAGCGGCGTCAAGAGCACCACCGCAGTGGACCCGCTCACCGTCAAGGTGACCTTCAAGGAGCCCAACGCCCAGTTCATTCAGGCGACTTCGACCCACTCGTTGGGCATCGAGTCGTCGGCGAGCGTGAAGAAGACCCCGCAGCAGAAGTGCAGCGACGGTGTGATCGGGTCGGGGCCGTTCGTGCTCAAGCAGTACGTCCAGAACCAGTCGATCACTCTGGCCAGGCGCACCGGCTACGACTGGGGCTCCTCGCTGTGGTCCAAGCAGGGCGAGGCCTACCTGGACAAGCTGATCTTCAAGGTCGTCCCCGAGGCGGGGGTGCGGGCCGGCAGCCTCCAGTCCGGGCAGGTGGACGCGATCAGCAGCGTCGGCAAGGCCAACGAGGCGGCGCTCGGGGGCGGTCAGGTCACCTTGCTGCGCCGGGCCAACCCCGGCGTGGTCTTCGGGCTCGGCGTCAACAACTCGCGGCCGCTGCTGAAGGACGTGAAGGTGCGTCAGGCGATCCTGGCGGCCATCGACCGCAAGCAGATCACCGACACCGTGTTCCCGACCGGCACCCAGCCGGCGACCAGCGTCCTGGCGCACACCACGCCCGACTACACCGACCTCTCCTCGGGCCTCGCCTTCGACGCGGCCAAGGCGAAGTCCGCGCTGGAAGCGGCCGGTTGGAAAGCCGGCAGTGACGGCATACGCGCCAAGGACGGCAAGAAGCTGAGCCTGACCATCAGCTGGTTCCCCAACGCTGCCACCAACCAGCCCGCACTGGAGCTGGTCCAGCAGCAGCTGAAGGCCGTCGGGATCGACGTGGTACTCAAGCAGGGTCAGGTCAGTCAGTTCGCCACCACGCTCCAGGGCGGTGACTTCGACCTGGTGTGGAGCAACGTGACCCGCTCCGACCCGGACATCCTGCGTACCTCCTTCTCCACCCAGCTGGCCAACTTCTACCGCCTGCCCGCCACTTCCCTGGACGCGGCGCTGTCCGGCCAGGCCGCGACCACGGACACCGCCAAGCGCGAGCAGCTGGTGGACGAGGCGCAGAAGCTGATCGTGCAGAACGCGTACAACGTTCCGGTGGTGGAACTCCAGACCCAGCTGGCCGTGTCGAAGAAGGTGCACAGCCTCGACTTCGACTCGGGCAGCCGCATCCAGTTGCACGACACCTGGATCGGCTAGCGCATGCGCCGCTATGTGATCAAGCGACTGGCGCAGGCGGTCGGGGTGCTGTGGGCGGCGTACACGGTGTCGTTCCTGGTGCTGAACTGGCTGCCCGGTGACCCGGTCACCGCGATGGCCGGTGCCGGGATGGACTCGGGGGACGTCGACCCGGCCCGGCTGGCCGCGCTGCGGCACGAGTACGGCTTCGACAAGCCGGTGCTGGTGCAGTACGCCGACTATCTGGGACGGGCGGTGCGCGGAGACTTCGGCGACTCGGTCGCCACCGGCCGTCCGGTCACCTCGACCCTGGCCGACGCGCTGCCGCAGACCTTACAACTGACCAGTGCCGCCCTGCTGTTGTCGGTGCTGCTCGGCGGTGGTCTGGCGGTGCTGGCGACGTACACCTCCCGGCGATGGCTGCGGCAGCTCCTGCTGTCGCTGCCCCCTCTGGGGGTGTCCGTCCCGACGTTCTGGGTGGGTCTGCTGCTCGTCGAGGCGTTCTCCTTCCGGCTGCACTGGTTCCCGGCGTTCGGCAACGACGGGCTGAAGGGGCTGGTCCTGCCGGCCCTGACGCTGGCGGTCCCGACCGGCGCACAGGTCGCCCAGGTGCTCGCCAAGAGCCTGCTCACCGCGCTGGACCAGGCGTATGTGGAGACCGCGCGGGCCAAGGGCGCCGGCCGGTGGCGGGTGCATCTGCGGCACGCGCTGCGCAACGCGTCCCTGCCGGCGCTGACGGTCGTCGGCCTGCTGGTCGGGCAGCTGATCGCCGGTTCGGTGGTCGTCGAGACGGTGTTCTCCCGCGACGGCCTCGGGCGCGTGACCGCGGCGGCGGTCACCTCCCAGGACATCCCGGTGGTCCAGGGGGTGGTGGCCTTCGGGGCGCTGATCTTCGTGACGACGAACCTGGTCATCGACCTGGTCTATCCGCTGCTGGATCCGCGGATCGTGGTGGCCTCGGGCAGAAGGGCGGCACTCGCATGAACCAGAGCCTTGTCGACGACCCGGCCGAGGCGGCGCTGGGACTGGCCCGCCCGGTCGAGGCCGGGTCGGGGCCGGAGCCGGGACGCCGCGTGGATGTACGGCGGCTGCTGCGCTTCGTGGTGCGCCGCCCGGGTCTGCTGCTGTCGGTCGTCGTCCTCGTGCTGGTGGTGCTGGCCTCGTTCTGGCCCGACCTTTTCACCTCGCAGGACCCACTGAAGGGCGTGCCGTCCCAGAATTTCCGCGGCCCGAGCGGCAGTCACTGGTTCGGCACCGACGAGCTGGGCCGCGATGTGTTCTCGCGGGTCGTCCATGGCGCCCAGCTTTCCCTGAAGGCCACGCTGATCGCGGTGCTGGTGGCGTTCGTGGTCGGCGGGTTGCTCGGGGTGGTCGCCGGGTTCGTGGGCCGCTGGGTGGACGACGTGCTGATGCGCTTCGTCGACGTCCTGCTGTCCATCCCCACGCTGTTCCTGTCCCTGGCCCTCGTCACCGCGCTCGGCTACGGCACGGTGAAGGTGGCCGTCGCGGTCGGCATCGCCAGCGTCGCCGCGTTCGCCCGAGTGGCGCGCGCAGAGGTGCTGCGGGTGCGGCAGGCGGTGTTCGTGGAGGCATCGCGCGCGAGCGGGGCCCGCTGGTACTCGGTGCTCGGCCGACACGTGCTGCCCAATGCCGCAGGCCCTGTAATCGTCCTGGCCACCCTTGACTTCGGCTCCGCCATCCTGGCCGTGTCGGCGCTGAGCTTCCTCGGCTACGGCGCTCCCCCGCCGGCCCCGGAGTGGGGCACGTTGATCTCCGACGGCCGCAACTACCTCGCCAACGCCTGGTGGCTGACCGCACTGCCCGGTCTGGCGATCGCCGCGACCGTGCTGGCCACCAACCGCATCGCCCGGGCGCTGGACGGCGAATGGTCCCGGCAGCGATGACAGACGAACGTGAGAACGGTGACGACGTGACCACACCGCTGCTGGAGATACGCGGCCTGTCGGTGTCGTACCGCACCCGGGGCGGCACGGTCGAGGCCGTCCGGGGCGTGGACCTCGACGTATGGCCGGGACAGGTGACTGCGGTGGTCGGCGAGTCCGGATCCGGCAAGAGCACGACCGCCCACGCGATCAGCCGGCTCCTTCCAGGGAACGGCGGCATCGACGCGGGCACGGTCCGCTTCGGCCGGCACGACCTCGCCACCCTGTCTGAGGCCGAACTCCGTACCGTACGCGGAGCGCGGATCGGACTGGTCCCCCAGGATCCGACGGTCTCCCTCAACCCGGTCAAGCGGATCGGCGACCAGGTCGCCGAGGTGCTGCGCATCCACGGTCTGGCGACCCGCCGATCGGCTCCCGCCGAGGCGGTCGCCGTCCTGGACCGGGCCGGGCTGCCCGACGCGACCACCCGCGCACGGCAGTACCCGCACGAACTGTCCGGCGGAATGCGGCAACGCGCGCTGATCGCCATCGCCATCGCCGCGAAGCCCGAGTTGATCATCGCCGACGAGCCGACGAGCGCGCTCGACGTCACCGTGCAGCAGGTCATCCTCGACCATCTCCAGCGCCTCACCGAGGAGTCGGGCACCGCGGTCCTGCTCGTGACCCATGACCTCGGGGTCGCCGCCGACCGGGCACAGCGGCTGGTAGTCATGTCGCGGGGCACGGTCGTCGAGGCGGGTTCGACCCATGACATCCTCGCCAACCCCCAGGACGCGTACACCCGGCACCTGCTGGCCAGCGCCCCGAGCCTGTCCACCGCCCGCCCCCGTACGGCCGTCCCCACTCCGCGGGCGGGCACGGCGTCCCTGGTCGAGGTACGCAACCTGGTCAAGGAGTTCAGGCTCCCCCGTACCGGCGACGGGACCCGCACCCTCCGCGCGGTCGACGACGTCAGCTTCACCCTCCACCGCGGCCGGACCCTCGCCCTGGTCGGCGAGTCGGGCTCGGGCAAGTCCACCACCGCCCGCCTGGTCCTCCGTCTCACCGACGCGACCGCCGGACACGTCCTGTTCGACGGCACCGACGTCACCACCGCGCGTAGCGCCCAGGCCAGGCAGCTGCGCCGCCGCGCCCAGCTCATCTACCAGAACCCGTACTCCTCCCTCGACCCCCGCTTCTCCATAGCCGAGGTGATCACCGAACCACTCCGGGCCTTCAAGGTCGGCGACCGCGCCTCCCGGCTCGCCCGCGCCCGCGAACTGCTCGACCGGGTGGCGCTTCCGTCCGCCACGCTGGAACGGCGTCCGGCGGAGCTGTCCGGCGGGCAGCGTCAGCGGGTGGCGATCGCCCGCGCCCTCGCCCTCTCCCCCGACCTGGTGGTGTGCGACGAGCCGGTCTCCGCGCTGGACGTGTCCGTGCAGGCCCAGGTCCTGGACCTGCTGGCCGAGTTGCAGGCCGACACGGGGGTGGCCTACCTCTTCATCTCGCACGACCTGGCCGTCGTACGGCAGATCGCGCACCAGGTCGCCGTCATGCGGGCCGGCCGGATCGTCGAGACGGGCCCGCCGGAGGAACTGTTCACCCGCCCCCGCCACGCGTACACCCGCGAACTGCTCGCGGCGATCCCCGGCGGTCGCGTCCCCTCCCCCGCCGCCGAGACCACCACGAGCTGAGGACGAGCGTCACGTGAGCACTCCCACCATCGCCTCCCTGGCCCTTCTCACCCCGGGCAACTTCGCCGACGACGATCCCTACACCGGCCTGGAGGAGACACTCCAGCTCTTCGAATACGGCGAGCGGTTGGGCTTCGACGGCGCCTGGATCCGCCAGCGCCACCTCGAACACGGCGTCGGCTCGGCCGCCGTGTTCCTCGCCGCGGCAGGCCAGCGCACCGAGCGGATCGAACTGGGCACCGCAGTCATCCCCATCGGGTACGAGAGCCCGTTCCGCCTGGCCGAGGACCTCGCGCTGGCCGACGTACTGTCCCGCGGCCGCCTCCAGGTCGGCTTCAGCACCGGCATGCCGCACGCCGAACTGCTCGGCCACCTGGTGTACGACGGGGACTGGCGCGGCTTCGACCTGTCGTACGGCAGGATCGCCCGCCTCGTCGACAACCTGCGTGGCGACTACCTCGGCGGCCCGGACACGGTGATCCACTCGCCCGGGAACATCCAGCGGCCGCGGCTGCAGCCGCACAACCCCGGTCTCGTGGAGCGGATCTGGTATGGCGGAGGCAGCCTGCGCTCAGTCCGCTGGGCCGCCGAGAACGGTCTCAACCTGCTGTCCGGCAACATCGTCTCCGGCGAGGACACCGAGGACTTCACCACCGCCCAGCTGAACCTGCTTTCCGAGTACCGGCGCACCCTGGGCGACGACCGGCCGGCGGCGCGGGTAGCGCTCGGACGGGTGATCGTGCCGTTCGACAGTGCCGACGCGGCCGCCCGGGCCCGCTACCGGGACTACGCGGCCAGTCGGCACGAGCGCACCCTGAAGCCGCAGACCCTGGCGGCGCTGGGCCCGAAGCGGTTCCTGTTCGCCCCGGACGTGGTCGGCACCGCGGAACAGATCCTGGAACAGCTGGCGGCCGATCCCGTCCTCGCGCAAGTGTCGGAGCTGCGCCTGGAGCTGCCGTACGAGTTCCACCGGGAGGAGTACGAACAGATCCTGCACGACGTACGGCATCTGATCGCCCCCGAGCTGGGCTGGCGCGTCGCTTCTCCGGTGGTTCAGGAGGCGGGCCGGTGACTCCTGTTCCAGAGCGCCCGGTCCGGCTGAGGTGCACGCCCGCGAGCCGTTCGCAGAGGCCCACCGCTTCCACGGCGCCGGGGAGTAGGAGGTGCTCACCGCCACCGCCCACTGATCCTTTCCCGGTAACCGTCGGTCGCTGAGCGTGATCGCTTCCGGGCGTCTCGTGGTGCGCACTCCCGACTCCGGGCAGGCGTAAGGCCCCTGGTAGGAACGATCTTGCGAACAGAAAGATCCGACCGAGGGGCCTCGCGTGCCGACCAGTGTCACATACACCGCCGTGGTCGATGTCCGGCGGTCTACCGCCGAGCACCTGGCCCGGCTCCTGCGAAGCCACCGAAACGAGGTCGGTACCCGACGGGGGCGCCGGGCGCTGGGCTGCTTCAAGCAGGCCGTGCTGATCCTGCGCTGGTCCATCGACGGCACGCGCCTGTCCCAACTCGCCCGCGACAACGCCCTGTCCACCTCTACCGCCTACCGATACCTGCACGAAGGGCCGATGGCCCTGGCGGCCGGGGCACCGGACCTGGCCACCGCGCTGCAACGGGCGGAGGCGGCCGGCCTGACTCATCTCAACCTGGACGGCACCGTCATCCGCACCGACCGCGTCGCAGCCCCGGGCCCCAACGGGGCAGACCTCTGGTGGTCGGGGAAACACAGGCATCACGGCGGCAACGTGCAGGTCATCTCCACCCCGGACGGCTGGCCGCTGTGGGTCTCGCCGGTGCGGCCCGGCCGCGAGCACGACACCACCTGCGCCCGCCACCACGGACTGATCGAGGCTCTGAACCGGCTCGCCGACCAACTGGGCACCCTCACCTTGGTCGACCTCGGCTACGAGAACGCCGGGGACGGCTTCCGGCACCCGGCCAAGAAGCCCGCGGGCGGTGAACTCACCGAAGCCCAACAGGCCTTCAACAAGGTCATCCGAGGCATCCACGGGGTGTGCGAGCGAGCGAACGCCCTGCTCAAGACCACCTTCAAGGCCCTGCGGCGCGGACGTCATGCAATCCCAGCTCCCACCGGGCTCCAAACGGAGCCGGGTAGACCCTGGAGGCCGTCCGTTACTCCAGCACCGCACGGAATGCGCGCTCACCGATACCGCGCATCAGCGGGTTGTCCGCCGAGTGCGACAGGAAGACCAGGGACAGGGCAAGCGCCCATCCGCGGGCCCGCTCCCAGGTTGCGTCGTCCGCGCGGCCGTACGCCTGTCGAAGGGCAGCACGCTGCTCCGCGGTGAACAGCGTCCAGGCCACGGACAGGTCAGTGGCGGGATCGCCGGAGGTGATGTCACCGAAGTCGATCACGGCGCTGATCCGGCCGTGATCGACCAGGATGTCCGCCGGGTGCAGATCCCCGTGCAGCCACACCGGCGGCCCGTCCCAAGCGGGCGCAGCGGCGGCCGTCTCCCAAATCTGCAGTGCGGTGGCGCGGGCCGCTGGGGGTACCCCCTCCGGGGGAGGGCGTGCCGGACCCCGCGTCTGCGGCATGATCCGCCGGACGGCCCCCGCGCCGAAACCTCGGCCTGAGAGCCCCTCAGTCGAGACGCCGAAGCCGGTCGCGCAGGTGGTCCAGCAACTGCCGTCCGGCCGGACCGCCGAACCATTTCGTGTGTTCGGTGAAGTAGGTGTATGCGAGTCCGGTGTTGACGGCGGATCGGGTGACGCCGTGGAAGTAGTCCATCTCGGAGAGCGCGAACTCCGCGTTGACCAGGGGCAACAGCGCCGGCAGCGCGGCGCGTTCGGCCGGTGTCAGCGGGCGGACCGCGTGGTAGCCGTCGAGCAGGGCGTCCACATGGTCCAGGTGGACACGTACCGTGCCGCTGGGCAGGTCCAGCCACTGGACGACGTTGCGTTCGAGCGCCACGGCCAGGTCGTGCACGGCGGTGGTGCGGTCGCTGAGGCCCATGTCGAGCGCGGTGGCCACCGTCGCAGGCGTGTGTGTCGTGTCCCACAGCAGGTTGGAGGCGTGCCAGTCGTTGTGGGTCCACAGCGCGTCCAGCGCGTCGAGGTGGGGTGCCAGCGCCTGGTGGTACGGCAGATGCAGCCGCTCCAGGTCATCCTGCCAGGGCCTGCCGGACAGGGCGTCCGCGAGCGCGGGGCGGGCCTCGACGTAACGGTGCAGCGCTGTCACGGGGTCGGGTCCGGCGAAGACGGTGAAGGAGCTGACCAGGGGCTGTACCCGGCGTCGTGGGGCGTAGAAACCGACGGCGGCCAGGTGCAGCCGGGCCAGTGCCGCCCCGGCCTGGCGGGCGTGGCCGGCGGAGGTGAACGGCGACCAGGAGCGGGCCTCCCGGTACAGGTCGGTGCCGACGCCGGCGGTGTGCACCTCGTACACCCACTCGCCGCGGCCAGTGGCGGACACGACCTCGACCACCGGGGCGCCGCGGCTTCGCAGATGACGCAGGAAGGCGTGTTCCTCGGCGAGCCCGTCGAGGGTGCGCACGCTCACATGGTGGCGTTTGACGAACAGCCGGCGTCCGGCGTCCACGAGTGCGGCGGCCGACAGGGGGCGGGGGCTGCGCCACACGATCCGGGCGGGCCTGCCGAGCACGTCGGCGACCTCCGGCCCGGTCAGCGGCGCCCAGTCGGGGTCCACTGCCTCGTGGCCCAGGCCGTGGGACAGCAGGGTGCTCACGGCGAGACCTCCTCGTGTTCGGCGGCGGGCGCAGCGGTGCTGCGGGGGGAGTCACGGCGTTGCAGAGCTGCCAGCAGGCGCCGCTCCACGGCCGCCGTGGCGGGCTCGGTCAGGTCGGCCCGTCCGCGTGGTCCGCGGCGCGGGATCTCGACACGTTCGACGACGGTCGCCGGGCGCGGGGACAACACGTGCACGGTGTCCGCCAGCAGGGCCGCCTCGCGGATGTCATGGGTGACCAGGATGATCGTCCAGCGGTAGCGCTGCCACATCTGCGCGAGCCACGACTGCATGTCGGTGCGGGTCAGCGAGTCCAGCGCGCCGAAAGGCTCGTCGAGCAGGAGGACCGGCCGGCCCAGGACCACGGTGCGCAGCAGCGCCGCGCGCTGCCGCATGCCGCCGCTGAGCTGGGCGGGGTAGGAGCTCTGGAAGCCGTCGAGGCCGAACGCCTCGAAGAGTTCGCCGGCCCGCCGCCGGGCCTCCTTGCGGCGCACGCCCTCCGCCTCCAGGCCGAGGGCGGTGTTGTCCAGGACGGTCCGCCAGGGCAGCAGCAGGTCCTTCTGGGGCATCTGGGCGACCTGGCGGGATCCCGGTCCGGTCGGCTCGCCGTCGACCAGGACGGTGCCGCTGTCCGGCCGCTCCAGGCCGGAGATCAGGTCGAACAGGGTGGACTTCCCGCTGCCGCTGGGTCCGATGACGGCGGCGAACTCTCCGGGACGGACGGTGAGGTGCAGGTCGCGCAGCACTTCCAGGGTGCCGAAGGACTTGCCGACACTCCGGACCTCCAGACCACGGTGGAGTGCCGGGGCGGGAGTGGTGCTCATGACGGGTCCCCGTTCCGCAGAATGCGCTGCCAGGGCAGCAGCAGGCGTTCGAGCAGGAAGGTCGCCGCGAACAGGGCGATGCTGAGGCCGGCGGTCACGGCGACCGCCGCCAGCACCAGGTCGGTGCGGAAGGCGCTCTTCTGGGCCTGCATGTAGATGCCGAGTCCGCTCTCGGCGCCCGCGTACTCCGCGAACACGGCGCCGACGACGGCGTAGGTGATGCTGACGCGCAGGCCGGCGAAGAAGTACGGCATGGCGCTGGGGACCCGCAGCAGCCGGAAGGTGCGCAGCCGGCCGGCGCCCAGGGAGCGCAGCAGTCGCATCGCGTCGCGGTCGGCGGAGGCGAACCCGGCGGCGAGGTTGGCGGCCAGGGGGAAGAAGGTGGCCAGGGTGACCACGAGCATCTTCGGCAGCAGACCGAAGCCGAACCAGATGATCAGCAGCGGGGCGATGGCCACGATGGGGATGGTCTGAGAGGCGACCAGCAGGGGGTACAGGCCGCGGCGGGCCGCGCGGGAGAAGTCCAGCAATACGGCCACCGCCCATGCCAGGACGAAGGAGAGGGCGAAGCCCGCGGCGGTCTCCTGGATGGTGGGCAGTGTGTTGGCCGACAGGTCCGCACGGTTGGCCCAGCCCTGCGCGATGATGCGACCGGGGCTGGGCAGCATCGTGGGATCCACGGCCGCGGCCGTGGTGTAGATCTGCCAGCCGCCGACGAGGAGGGCGAGGACGAGCAGAGGCGGCCAGCCGGCCGCGAGGAGGGCTGCGAATCGGCGACGGGAGCGGCGCGTCGGCGGTGCCGCCGGTCCGGCCGCGGTCGAGGGACCGCCGGCTGCCGGCGCGGGCGGGGCGGTGGAGGGAACGGAGGGGGGCGCTGACACTCCCATCACCGCTTCGGGAGGTAGTCGTTGGTGAAGAACTGCGAGGTGTCGGGCGTCTTGGTCAGCTTCTTGCCGTCGGCGTCGGTGAGCAGGCCCGCCGAGAACTCGAAGTCGGCGAAGTCCTGCCAGCGCTTCGCGGACTGCCCGCCGATGGTGCCGTCAGCGGCCCGGTAGTACTTCTCGGCCAGCAACTCGGCGCTCCTGTGGACCAGTTCGGTGTTGGTCAGCTCGCTCCGATTAGCCTTGATCAGGAGGTCTGCGGCCTTGTCGGGATGGTCGGCGGCGTAGGTGTAGCCCTTCTGGAGGGCGGCGACGACCTTCTTCGCGGTGTCCGGGTTCTTCTTGAGATAGGTGTCGGACGACGCGATCAGCGTCGAATAGATCTCGGGAAAGCCGTAGTCGGACAGGGCGAAGTTCTTCAGCGGCTTGCCGATGAGGTCGGCCTCCAGCCCTTCCCAGGTGGGCATCGGCATGGCGAAGTCGGCCTTGTTCGCGTAAAGGGCCGTGTACGCGGAGGTGTTGAGGGCAACGGACCTGAAGTCGCCCTTGCCGTCCGCGTTGCGGATGACCTTCTGCAGGAGCGGCTTCTCGTAGGCGGCGCCGAAACCGGCGTAGGTCTTGCCGTCGAGGTCCTTGGGGCTGCGGATGTCGTCGCGTTTGGCGGAGACGGCGATGGTGACGTTCGTCTTCTGGGTGACCGCGTACACCGAGGTGATGTCCTGGCCGGCCGCGCGGGCGACGGTGAGGCCCTCCTGGTAGGAGATGCCGAAGTCCGCCTTGTGGGAGGCGATCAGGGTGTTGGGGTCGGTGGAACCGTAGGGGAGGATCTTGAGGTTGATGCCGGCCTTCTTGAAGTAGCCCAGCTCCTGGGCGACGTAGATGCCGGTGTGGTTGGTGTTGGGCGTCCAGTCCAGGGCCAGGGTGACGGTGGTGTCCGACGGGCTGGACGCGGTGTTCTCGGTGCCGGTGGAGCAGGCGGTCGCGGCGAGCAGCAGAGCCGTGGCTGCGGCGAGCAGGGTGGTGCGGGGAAGCGGGGAACGGCGTGTCATGGCGGGGGCCTTCTTCGTGCGTGTGCGGCGGTTTCCAGACGGGGGTGCGGTACGGCGGCCGGGCGACAGAGGGCGCTGCACGTGCGCTTGAGGTCGACCGGCACCCGCCGGGTCAGCAGGCAGTTCACGCGGCAGCCGCCCGGAGGAGCGGCAGGAACTGGTTGGTGTACGACGCCTCCCAGCCCTCGGCGGAGGGGATGACGCCGTGTTCGGCGAGCCACTCGGCGTACGGTCCGGTGCGGTCGGCCGCCACGAGGCCCCAGCGGCCCTCGGCGTCGGTCCAGGTGGGGGCGACGAGTGAGAGGGAGCGGGCGATGAGGGGCTGCGGGAAGTACGGGATGACCCGTTCGAGGAGGTCGAGGGTGCGGGCGTGGTCCTCCGCGGCCGCCTGGAAGCCGCGGGCGGTCGCGGCGAGGAACGCGGCGACCAGGACCGGATTGGACGCCACGAGTTCCTCGTGGGCGCCGAGAAGGTAGCTGTGGTAGCGAGGAGCGCCGATCTCGTCGACCGGCCAGGTGATCCGGCGTTCCGCGGGCAGTCCGCCGCGCAGGGCGTCCCAGGACCAGTAGTTGCCGAAGGTCGCGTCCGCGCGGCCGGCCTCGATGTCGTCGACCGTCAGCTCGCGGGTTCCGGCGTCCACCGTGACGAAGGAGTCCGGGTCGCCGCCGTCGGCGGCTATCAGATGCCGGATCATCGCCCGGCCGCGTGGCGTCGGGTTGTGGGCGATGCGTCGGCCCGCGAGGTCGCGGGGACGGGTGATGCCCTTGCCGGTGACGGTCTGCACGGCCTCCAGTCCGCGGTGGTTGACGGCGGCGACGCCGATGACGCCTTGCCCGCGGGCGCGGCGTGCCAGCAGGCGGTTGGGCGGGAAGACGCCGAAGTCGACCCGGCGCCGGGTGAGGTACTCCAGGGTGTCGCCGACTCCGGGGTCCTGCACGGCCAGTTCCACGTCGAGCCCGGCGTCGCGGTACCAGCCGCGGTCACGGGCGGTGTAGAAGCCGGCCGCGTTGGGCCAGGGGTGGAAGTAGTCGAGCATGACGCGGATCTGGGACACGACGGCTCCATAAGGGCGCTCGGGAGGACAAGGGTGGGACAGGCCCGCGCAGTGGACGGGTGGACGGGCGGGAACGGTCAGAGCCGGCGGTGTGCCGCGCCGGGGTGGCCCTCCGGCAGCCGGGGCCGGCCGGGACGGCCCAGGTACTCCCGCAGGGTGTGGCCCTCGTACTCGGACCACACCCGCCCCCGGCGTCGGAGTTCGGGCACGACCAGGTCGACGAAGTCGCGCAGGGTGACGGGGGTGACCGGGTCGGCGATGTTGAAGCCGTCGACGTCGGCGTCCTCGACCCATCGCTCCAGTTCGTCGGCGACGGTCGCGGGGGAGCCCACGATCACCGGCCCGCCGCCCCCGACGCCCACGAAATCGGCGATCTCGCGGGGCGTCCAGGTGCGGGTCGGGTCGAGCCGGGTGAAGACCTCGACCATGCCGCGGATGCCCTCGGTGTCCACGTACTCCAGGGGCACGTCCGGGTCCAGTTGCGAGAGGTCGATGTGCATCAGGGCGCTGTAGCGGGCGAGGCTGCCCTCCAGCGAGGCGTAGCGGCGGTAGTCCTCGTACTTCGCCCGGGCCTCGGCGTCCGTGGCCGCCGTGATCACGGTGACGCCCGCGAAGAACTTCAGATCGGCCGGATCGCGGCCCTCCGCGGCGGCCTTCGCCCGGACGGATTCCACAAGGCGGCGGGCCATCTCGGGACGGTAGGCCGACAGGAAGACTCCCTCGGCGTGCCGGGCGGCGAACGTCTGCCCGGCGGGTGAGGTGCCCGCCTGGAAGAGAGCGGGCGTGCGCTGCGCGGACGGCTCGGACAGGGCGATGCCCGGCACGTCGAAGTACTTCCCCCGGTGGGCGACGGGACGCACGCGGGCGGGATCCACGAAGACCCCCGCCTCCGCGTCGTGCACGACGGCGCCGTCCTCCCAGCTCCCCTCCCACAGCTTGTAGACGACCTCCATGAACTCCTCGGCGCGCAGATACCGCTCGTCGTGCGGTATCTGTTCGGTCAGGCCGAGGTTGCGGGCCGCGCTGTCCAGCGCGGAGGTCACGATGTTCCAGCCGATCCGACCGCCAGTCAGATGATCCAGCGTGGTCATCTTCCGGGCGAATGCGTAGGGCAGTTCGTAGGTGGCGGAGACGGTGACCGCGAATCCGAGGTGCCGGGTGGCCGCCGCCATGGCGCTGACCAGGAGCAGCGGGTCGTCGGTGGGCGTGTTGATGCCGTCGCGCAGCGCCGCGTCGACACGTCCCTGGTACACCTCCAGCGGGCCGAGGGCGTCGGCGATGAACAGCGCGTCGAAGCGGCCGCGTTCGAGGATCCGGGCCGTCTCCGTCCAGTGGTCCAGCTCGCGGTAGCGGTGGGCCTGGCTGTCGGGGTGGCGCCACAGCCCCGCGGCGGTGTGGCCGACGGTGGACTGGCGCAGGGCGTTGAGACGGATCCGCCGGGTGTTGCTGCTCATGCGTGAGCGCTCCTGGTGAGATGGCCGACGCCGCGGCGCGGGGTCGGCGGACGAGAGAGAGGGGAGGTCAGCGGGAGAGGCGGTGAACGCGACAACACCGGCGGCACATGCCGGGCAGGTGCTTGCCGCGGGAGCACTGCTCACTGGACTTCTCGCTGCGCTGTCGTGACGTGAGGAGACAGCAGGGGCGGCAGGAAGGGCGGGCGGCCACGGTCGTCTCCTCTCATCGGTTCTCGTCGGTTCTCGGCGGTCGGCACCGGGATGTCCCGGTCCCGTCAAGGGCTGGGGCGCTGCCGGACCCTGGCACGGGGCCGCTCGGCGGAAGGCGAGGTCAGTGGACGGGGGCTTGCTCCCCGCCGCCCACCAGGACGCGGATGCGTTGTTCCAGACTGCGCTGAAGGTGAGCCCGCATCGCGGCGCGTGCCTCGTCGGGGGCGTGGTCCTGAAGTGCCTGGAGGATCCGCTCGTGCTCCTCGTGGAGCACGCCGGGATCCCCGAACGAGGAGGGCGGGCCGCTGTCGTAGATCCGCAGCCTGGCGTTGAGCTTCGTCAGCAGCTCGGCGACGGTCGCGTTGTGACCGGCCTGCCACAGCACCTCGTGGAAGCAGAAATTGGCGGCCCGCGCGGCCTGCTCGTCGCTGGGGTCGCTGACCAGCTCGTGCTGGTGGCGCAGGCGTGCCAGGTCCAGGTCGGTGCGGCGCAGCGCGGCTGAGGCGGCCGCCTCCGACTCCAGGGCGATGCGGGCCTCGTAGATCTCCACGACGTCCTCGGAGGTGCCCGAGCGGATGCGGTAGCCCCGAGGAGCGCGCTCCAGCAGGCCGTCGTGCTCCAGCAGGCCGAGCGCTTCCCGGACAGGGGTGCGGGAGATGCCGTACTCGGTGCTCAACGCGGTCTCCAGGAGCGGGGCGCCCTTGGGAAAACGGCCGTTGAGGATGTCCTGGCGCAGCCGCCAGTAGTGCTCGGAGCCGCGCTGCTCCGGCTGGTCCCGCCCGGAGTCCGGCGCGGGCGATTCGGCCGGCTTGCGTACTGCGCTCATGACTCCCTCTCCCGTTCTCTCCGGTTTCGGCTGTGGATGTGCCGCCTCGGCGGTGATCGCAGCTTAGAGCATCGATCGACCTGTGTACACCCGCGTATACACACGTCGACGCGCGAATGCACTGCGGTGCTAGCATCGGGCACCCGCCCTGCCGGTGCGGGCGCGCGCCGGTCGGATCGGCGGAGCGACGGCGAGAATCAGGTGAGGAGTCGGGAAGCGGTGACCGGGGAGCGCGGTACGGACAGGGCCGAAGTGCTGATCACTCCCGAGGAGTTGGCGGTGGACACACGGTCCGGCGGCCGGCGCCTGATCCTCGACACCACCGTGCTGCTGGCGCCCGCCCGCCACGACGGGGACTACCGGGCCGAGTCGGGCCTGACCTCCTGGAGCGAGGCCCACCTGCCGGGTTCGCGCCATGTCGACCTGCTCACCCGCTTCACCGATCCGGCGGCGCCTTTCCACTTCGCCGATCCCGGTCCCGAGGCGGTCCACCGCGAACTCGCCCTGCTGGGAGCCGATCCCGGCACGGAACTGATCGTCTACGACTCAGGCAGCACTCAGTGGGCGACCCGGCTGTGGTGGACGCTGCGCAACGCCGGAGTGGCATCCCGGGTGCTCGACGGAGGACTGGCGCGCTGGCAGCGCTCGGGCCTGCCGGTCGAGCACGGGAGCGCCACGATCGCTCCCCGCCCGGCCGGACACCGCCCGACGGCCGGCTGGTCCGCGAGGGGCCGCGATCTCTGGGTCGACCTGCGCCTCGTCCGCGACATCAGCCTCGGCCGTCGGCCGGGCACCCTGGTCTGCGCCCTGGGCCGGGAGCATTTCGACGGTACCGCCCCCACCCGCTACACCCGGCGCGGCCGCATCCCGGGCAGCGTCAGCCTGCCGGCACGCGCTGTCCTGACGGACACCGGGAAGGTGGCCGACGCAGCCCGGCTCGCCGCCTACGCCGCCGGGCTGCCCGCCGGGGAGGCCGGTCCCGTGGTGGTCTACTGCGGCGGGGGTATCTCCGCCACACTCGCCGCGCTGGGCCTCGTACTCGCCGGCGTGCGGGACGTGCGTGTCTATGACGGTTCGCTGGAGGAGTGGACAGCCGACCAGACGCTGCCGGTCCTGACCGGCACCGAGGAATGAGAGGAAAGCCCGCCGGCCCAAGTCGCGGGGATGGCGAGGTGCGGCCGATGCCGGGGACCTCGGCGAGCGCGTGATCCGCAGCGGTCCCCGCACGGACCTCGGCCCAGGAGGGATCACACGGACCGGCGTGGAAGAGTTTCCGTCTCTGTGAGGAGGCTTGGCCGTACGAATGCCGAACTAACAAGCCAGGAGCGCGAGTTCACGGCTGGTTGAACCCGGGCCGGCAGCCTCCATCCGAGAGGATGATCACGGACCGGCCGGGCGGCGGGTGCTGCAGACGGCTCGCAGGGCGGCGGCCGGCTCGGCGTGCAGGTGGTCGCGGTGGCCCAGCCGACGGCACGGGGGAGGCGACGTCGATGACGGTAGCCGGTAGAGCCGGCTCTCCGCGGTGGCGGTGCAGGTGATGCCACCGCACCAGCGGGTGCCTACAGCAGCCGGGCCGGGCAGCAGCGGGGTGATGTCCTTGAACATCACGCCCTGCTCGGGGTAGTCCTCGACGTCCCGGATGCGACTGAGCAGCAGCTCCTCGATGCCGGTCATCGGCGCTTCCCCGAGGGTCGGCCACGGCCCCGGCCGCGGGACGCGGGCTGGTTGCGCGGGCCCACGACGGCCGCGGCGGCGTCGTCCGGCTCGTCGGCGCCGGCGTCGTCCGGCCGGGTCCCGGAGGGCCCTTCCTCGGCGGCGGCCTGGGACCGCTTGGCCAGGACGCGCTTCCTGAGGGCCTTCATCTGCGGCTCCGCCTCCTTGAGGTCGGCGACGAGCGGCGTGGCGATGAAGATCGACGAGTAGGCACCGGCGGCGAGACCGACGAACAGCGACAGCGAGATGTCGTTGAGCGTGCCCGCGCCGAGGAAGCCGCCGCCGATGAACAGCAGGCCCGCGACCGGCAGCAGCGCGACCACCGTGGTGTTGATCGAGCGCACCAGGGTGCCGTTGATCGACTGGTTGGCGATGTCGCTGTAGGTGAAGCGGGTCTGCTTGGTGATGTCCTTGGTCTGCTCCTTGAGGCTGTCGAAGACGACGACCGTGTCGTAGAGCGAGTAACCGAGGATCGTCAGCAGACCGATCACCGTACCGGGCGTGACCTCGAAACCGACCAGGGCGTAGATACCGGTGGTGATGGTGATGTCGTGGATCAGCGCGACCAGGGCCGCGACCGCCATCCGCCACTCGAAGGCGATCGCCAGGTAGATCACCACGAGCACCATGAAGATGCCGAGGCCCTGCCAGGCCTTGCTGGCGATCTGCTCGCCCCAGCTGGGGCCGACCAGGTCGGCGGCCAGCTTCTCGGGGTTGAGGTTCAGATCCTTGGCCAGGGTCTGCTTGATCTGGTCGGACTTGTCGGTGTCGATGCCGGCGATCTGGATGCGCAGGCTGCCGTTGCCGAGCTTCTGCACGACCGCCTCATGACCGGCGGCGTCCTGTGCGTACTCCTCGGCCTTGGCCACCGAGGTGCTCATGTGGGTCGGGGTCGTGAAGACCGCGCCGCCCTGGAACTCGATGCCCATGTTCAGGCCGCGCACCGCCAGGCCGACGATGGCCGTGATGGTGATCAGGATCGAGACGCCGTACCAGATCTTGCGCTTGCCGACGAAGTCGTAGCTGATCTCGCCGCGGTGCAGTCGCGCGCCGAGGTTGCCGAGTTTCGACATCGCTCACGCCTCCTTCGGGTCGACGGAGCCGGCGGCAGGACCGGCGGGACGGCGGGTGCGGCGCAGCGGCGGCTTGGCACCCAGGCTCTTCGGATCGAGACCGGACCACTTGTGGCCGTTCGCGAAGAACGAGCGGCGGGCGAGCAGGGTCATCAGCGGCTTGGTGAAGAAGAAGACGACGACCACGTCGAGCACCGTGGTCAGACCGAGGGTGAACGCGAAGCCCTGGACCTTGCCGACGGTCACGATGAACAGCACCGCGGCGGCGAGGAACGACACGAAGTCGGAGACCAGGACGGTGCGCCGGGCGCGCGGCCAGGCCCGCTCGACGGCGGGACGCAGGCTGCGGCCCTCGCGGATCTCGTCCCGGATGCGTTCGAAGTACACGATGAACGAGTCCGCGGTGATGCCGATGGCGACGATGGCACCGCAGACGGCCGGCAGGTTCAGCGCGAAGCCGATGCCCGGGCCGAGCAGCGCCATGATCACGTAGGTGAGGATCGCGGAGACCACCAGGGAGGCCATGGCCACGAGCGACAGACCGCGGTAGTAGGCGATCAGGTAGATCACGACCAGGGCGAGACCGATGGCGCCCGCGAGCAGACCGGCGTGCAGCTGCTCGCCGCCGAGCGCGGCGGTCACGGTGGTGACGGTCTCCTCCTTGAAGGAGAGCGGCAGGGCACCGTACGACAGCATGTTCGCGAGGCTCTGCGCCTCCTGCTGGGTGAAGCTGCCGGAGATCTCCGCCTGGCCGCCGGTGATGGCCTGCTGCACGTACGGGCTGGAGACGACGTCTCCGTCGAGGACGATGGCGAACTCGTTCTGCGGCTGCTGGTTCTTGGCCAGCTGGGCGGTGATGTCGGCGAACTTCTTCGACCCGCCGTTGGTGAAGTTCATCTGGACCTGCCAGCCGGCGGCGCCCTGGGTGTCGAAGACCGCCTGGGCCTTCTTCACCTCGGTGCCGTCCACGGCGGCCGGGCCGAGCAGGTACTTGTACCAGGTGTCCTTGATCTTGCCGCAGGCCACGGTCGACTCGCCGGGCTTGGCGCTCGTGCCGGCCACGGCACGGTCGGCGGGCTTGGAGCAGTCCAGGGCGGTGAACTGGGCCTGGAGCTTGGCGGCCGTCTTGTCGGTGGCGCTGCTCGAGGAACTCGACGAGGCGGAGGGGCTCGGGGAGGCCGAGGACTGCGCGGAGGCGGAGGCCGAGGACGACGGGGTGGCGTCGGCCTTCAGGGCGTCGGTGACGGCGCGCCCCTGCGAGGTGGCGGTGGCGCTCGGGGACGCGGAGGAGGACGAGGACGCCTTCTGCTGGGCGGAGGCGCTGCTCGACGGGCTCGGCGAGGCACTGCCGCTGCCGCTGGAGGAGGCGCTCGGCGAGGGGGACGGCGTGACGCCGGTGCTGGGCTCGCTGGCGAGGACCGTGCGGAAGTACAGCTTGGCGGTGGTGCCGACCTGCTGCTGGGCTTCCTTGGAGTTGGTGCCCTTGGGGATGTTGACGATGATGTGGTCGTTCCCCTGGGTCTGCACCTCCGCCTCTGAGACGCCCAGGCCGTTGACACGGCGGTTCATGATGTCGACCGCGGTGTTCATGTTGGCCTGGTTGATCGCGGATCCCTGGTCGGCCTTCGCCTTGAGCGTGATGCTCGTGCCGCCGGCGAGGTCGATACCGAGACGCGGAGTGGTGTTTCCGGAGGCGAACATTCCCCCGGTGAGCGCCACGATGGCGATCAGGATGAGGGCCAGCGAGCGCCCCGGCTTGCTCTGGGCACTCGCGCTCCGGCCCCTCTTAGGTGCTGCCACCTTCTCGTACTCCCTCTCGGGCCGCCCCGCGCCCGGTCGGGACGCGGGCGGCCATGACATGGTGTCGGGATTCCGTGCGGAAAACAGACGCGCCCGGGGTGCGTCGGCGCGAACCTATCGCGCCGCGCTCCCCGGGACGTGACTACTTCGCGTCGGAGTCGCCGTCGGTCTTCTTCGGCTCTTCGTCCGCCTTCGCCTCGGCGTCCCGGGCCTCCTCGGTCCTGGCCTCGGCGGCCAGGGCCTCGTCGGCCTTCTCCTCGGACGTCTCTTTCTTACCGAGGTCGACGGCCTTGTCGTCGGAGGCGGCGGCAGCGTCGGCGGCGGCGTCGGTCCCGGTGAGGGAGGAGGCGTCGTCCGGGACGACGTCGGTGTCGGACTTCAGGTCGTGCTCGATGCCGTGGACGATGCGGTTGTACTCGTCGTCGGTCAGGACGGCGCCGATCGCGTTCTTGGCGAAGAGGAGCTCGACACCCGGGCCGGCGTCGAGGAGGACCGTGTCCTCGTTGACCTCCTTGACCGTCGCGTACATGCCCCCGATGGTGCGGACGCCGGAGCCGGGCTGCATCTCGTTCCGCATGCTGGCGGCCTGCTGCTGCTTCTTCTTGGCAGAGCGCGTCATCAGGAACATGGCCGCGATGAGCACGATGAACGGGAGAAGGGTCAAGGTATTCACGGGACGGGATTTCCTTCGCGCGACCGCGACGGAGAGCGGCCTGGTCTTTGGGGGTGTGGTCGGCGCCGCCCGCGAAGGCGGCATCGGCGGAGTCTAAGCGAGTCCGCGCGCATGGAACAACGTTCAGCATGGCACCTGGGTTCCGCCCCCGGCCAATCCCCCGCCGGTGACCGCGCCGTCACGCCCCGAACAGGTCCTGTTGTCCGTTTCCGGCGGAAGCGGAGCGGGGCGGGGTGAGGCCGAGATGCGCCCATGCGGCGGGCGTGGCGACCCGCCCGCGCGGGGTGCGGGCGAGCAGACCCTCGCGTACCAGGAACGGCTCGGCGACCTCTTCCACGGTCTCCCGCTCCTCCCCCACCGCGACGGCGAGCGTGGACAGGCCGACCGGGCCGCCGCCGAACAGCTTGAGCAGGGCCTGCAGGACCGCGCGGTCGAGCCGGTCGAGGCCGCGCGCGTCGACCTCGTACACGGCGAGGGCCGCGGCGGCGATCTCGCGGGTGACCAGCCCGTCGGCCTTGACCTGCGCGTAGTCCCGTACCCGGCGCAGCAGGCGGTTGGCGATGCGGGGCGTGCCGCGGGAGCGCCCGGCGATCTCCGCGGCGCCCTCGGGGTCGATCTCCACGTCGAGGAGGCCGGCGGAGCGGTGCACCACGCGCTCCAGTTCGGCCGGTTCGTAGAACTCCATGTGCGCGGTGAAGCCGAAGCGGTCCCGCAGCGGAGGCGGCAGCAGGCCGGCGCGCGTGGTGGCGCCGACCAGCGTGAAGGGGGGCAGTTCCAGCGGGATGGCGGTGGCGCCGGGGCCCTTGCCGACGATGACGTCGACCCGGAAGTCCTCCATCGCCATGTAGAGCATCTCCTCGGCGGGCCGGGACATGCGGTGGATCTCGTCGAGGAAGAGGACCTCGCCCTCCTGGAGGGAGGACAGGATCGACGCGAGGTCGCCGGCGTGCTGGATGGCGGGGCCGGACGTGATGCGGATCGGGGCGCCCATCTCGGCGGCGATGATCATCGAGAGGGTGGTCTTGCCGAGGCCGGGGGCGCCGGAGAGCAGCACGTGGTCGGCGGTCGCCCCGCGTGCGCGGGCGGCGCGCAGCACGAGGTCGAGCTGCTCGCGGACCTTGTGCTGGCCGATGAACTCGCCCAGGTCCTTGGGGCGCAGGGCGGCCTCGACGGCCTGGTCCTCACGGTCGGCGACAGAGCCCACCAGCCGCTCGGGGGCGGCGGGGTCGGTCGTGTCGTCCCAGTTCATGTGGTGTGCCTCAGGGTGGTGTGGTCGGTCAGCGGGCGCGGTTCAGGGTCTGCAGGGCGGCCTTCAGCAGCTGGCCCACCTGCGGCGCGCCGCCCGCGGCCTCGGCCTGCGGGGCCACGGCGGTCACCGCCTCGTCGGCCTCCCGGGTCGCGTACCCGAGGCCGATGAGGGCCGCGTGCAGCTGGTCGCGCCAGCCGTGGGTGACGGGCGTGCCCACCGCGGGGGCGCCGACCGGCTCGCCGAGGCGGTCCTTCAGCTCCAGCAGCAGCTTCTGGGCGCCCTTCTTCCCGATGCCGGGGACGGCGGTCAGGGCCTTCTCGTCACCGGTGGCGACGGCCCGGCGCAGCGCGTCCGGGGTGTGCACCGCCAGCATCGCCTGGGCGAGTCTCGGGCCCACTCCGCTCGCGGTCTGGAGCAGCTCGAAGACCTGGCGCTCGTCGTCGTCGGCGAAGCCGTACAGCGTCAGGGAGTCCTCGCGGACGACCAGGGAGGTGGCCAGTTTTGCCTGCTGGCCCGTCCGCAGTCCCGAGAGGGTGTTGGGGGTGCACTGGACGGCGATGCCGATGCCGCCCACCTCGACCACCGCGGAGTCGGGGGCGAGGGCGGCGACCGGTCCGCTCACGAAGGCGATCATCCCGTACGGCCTTTCAGTGTCGGTGCCTTGGCTGCGTGCAGGGCGACGGCCTGCTGGAGCCGGTTCTGCGCGGGGGCACGCCAGATGTGGCAGATGGCGAGCGCGAGGGCGTCGGCGGCGTCGGCCGGCCTGGGCGGCGCGTCGAGCCGGAGCAGGCGGGTGACCATGGCGCCGACCTGCGCCTTGTCGGCGCGTCCGCTGCCGGTGACGGCGGCCTTGACCTCGCTGGGGGTGTGCAGGGCGACGGGGATGCCCCGCCGGGCGGCGCACAGCATGGCGACGGCGCTGGCCTGGGCGGTGCCCATCACCGTACGGACGTTGTGCTGGCTGAACACCCTCTCCACGGCGACGTATGCGGGCCGGTGTTCGTCCAGCCAGGCCTCGATGCCCTGCTCGATGACGACGAGGCGGTTCCCCAGCTCGGCGTCCAGCGGCGTCCGTACGACACCCACGCCCACCATGGTGAGCGGGCGTCCCGCGACGCCCTCGACGACGCCGACGCCACACCGGGTCAGCCCGGGGTCCACCCCCAGTACGCGCACCGCGCCCCTCCCTTCTTCGCGGCTGAACCGCCGCCGCTCTCGCGGACCTGGCTGAGCGCCGTCGGGGTTCCTCGACTGGTGGTCGCGGCCCGTGGATGGCGATCTGCGGATGGCGCCAGGCTAGCCGCTACCACTGACAACGGCGGCGGGCTGGTGGGACGTGTCCCACCAGCC
>NZ_JBEXLP010000069.1:0-38131 GCF_040610035.1 Streptomyces sp. NPDC004542 | reverse complement strand
CGGACCATCGAGGACACGGCGGCGGCGGCCCTGCCGGGAGCCGCGGCGCTGGCCTGAGCTCCGGGCATCCCCCGGCCGAAGGCTGGGGGAGCGACTGCCAGAAGTCCTTGTGCCGGGCGTACTCGGGCTCCCGGCCGCGGTGCGGTGAGTGAGGGCGCCTCCCGAGTCCCTCGGGCAGGCGGGGAGCGTGCCGGGCGTCGCGGCGGGGCGGACGTCGCCTGCCGGGGCGCTAGGGCTGACCATTCCCGTTGTCGCCCGGAGGGCGGCCGCGCGGCGTCAGGTCGTGCTCTGGGGGTCCCCCCGGCCGAAGGCTGGGGGGAGTGCCGGGCACGCACCCACGTACTGGACGTACCTGGGTGTGTGCCCGGTGCGGCGAGTGGGGGCACCCCCTCTGGGGGAGCGTGCACGGCGTCGCGCGGCAGACGGGAATGGTCAGACAGGCCCTAGGGGGTGGGCGGTGGGGTGCCGCCGGTCCGGGTGACCAGGTCGGTGCACAGGTCCCGGAGTTTGACGTTGCGGTCCTGTGAGACACGGCGCAGCCGCCGCAGGGCGGCTTCGGCGTCGACGCGCTCACGGGCCATCAGGATGCCGATGGCCTGGTCGATGACGCTGCGGGAGAGCAGCGCCACGCGCACGTCGGCGGCCGACTGCTGCTCGCGCTCGATGTGCAGGGCCACGTTGACCGCGTCCGCGGCCCGCGCCGCGAAGTGCCGTGCCTGCTCCCGGCAGGAGTCCAGCACTCCCGGCTCGGCGGCGTAGAGGTTGAGGGCGGCGCCCGTCTCCCCCCGGACGTCGAGCGGCAGCGCCAGCACACAGCGCACGCCGACGGAGAGCGCGTACTTCCGGTACGCCGGCCAGCGGGCGTCCCGGGTCAGATCCGCGGCGTACCGCTCCTGTCCGGTGGCGGCCGCCTCGACGCAGGGGCCCGAGCCGTTCTCGTACTGCCGCTGGTCCAGCCCGCCGGGCATGCCACCGCTGCCCGCCAGGGTGAGCAGCCGGTCGGCGCGGCGCACGGTCACACTGCACGCCACCGCGCCCGGCAGCTCGTGCACCGCCCGGTCGGCCAGATCGCGCAGCAGCGTGTCGAGACCACCGCTGCGCGCCAAGGCCCGGTCCAGCGTCTCGCGGGTCTCAGAGGTCATGCCGTACCGGATATCCCGCCACGGGCGCCCTCAAGCCCGTCCCGTACGGCCCACGATGCGGCGGGCCAGATCACGGAGCTTGATGTTCTCGCGCTGGGACGTGCGGACCAGGCTGTCGAAGGCCTCGGCCGCGTCGATGTCCAGGCGTTCCATGAGGATCCCGGTGGCCTGGCCGATCAGGTCCCGGGTGCGCATGGCCTCGGTGAGCTGCTCGCGGACGGTCACCGACTGAAGGGCCAGGCTGACATGGGCGGTGAACAGCCGGCCGACCCGGGTGGAGGCCTCGTCGAAGGCACGCGGCTTGCGGGAGTAGGCGGTGAGCACGGTGAGCCGACGGCGGTCGGCCCGCAACCGCAGCGAGAGCACCGAGCGCAGCCCCAGGTCGGACAACAGGCGGCCGTCGCCGTCCGTCCCGCTGTCCTCTATCCGCGCCACCGGCGCGTTCCACAACTGCTCCCAGTGCGGGGCACTCCCGTCGCCGTCCGGGGATTCGGCGGTGCGCACCACCTCGTCGGTCCAGGCGATCGTGCGGCGCAGTTCGCCGCGCTGTATCTCGGAGATCCCGGCGTGCTCGGCGCCGGGCAGCAGGTGCACCGCGAGGTTGACCGCGGTGAGCAGGGTGCCGTGCGGGCTGGTGGTCTCGTGCAGTTGCTGAGCCGCCACCGTGAGCGCTTCGGCCAGCTCGAGACCGACCGGCAATCCGGGCACATCGGAAAAGTCTGACGCAACCACCACGAACCTCTTCGGCATGCACGGCCACACGGCCATGCGCAGGAGAGCTCCGCAGCACATTCCCGACTGCGAGCACAGGACGTACAGCACTCTATCTGCTCTGTTGCCGCAAGGTGACCTTCGCCCGACGGTCCGGTGACGGCCCCGCTTCCCTGCCCGGACGGGGCATGGTGGAATGGACCGCGGGTCAGGAAGCGGCCTCGTTCCATTCCGTCAGGAATCCGGACGACCTTCTGCCATCAGGTGAGTGCCGTGACCCTCCTTCCGACCCCCCGCGACCCGCGTGGCATGCCCGGACGCACACTGATCACGCTGCCTCCGGAGATCGACCTCTGCAACGCCGAGGCGCTGCTCGATCACGTGCTGTCCGTCACCCGCGCCCGCGCCGGCCTGCGGGTACTCGTGCTGGACCTCACCCGCACCGATTTCATCGACTCCCAGGGCGCCTGCCTGGTCCACGAGATACGCCGGCACCTGTTCCCGCGCACCGAGGTACGCGTGGTCGCCCGCCCCGGGGAACTCCCCGGCCGCGTCCTGGGGCTGACCGGCGTACGCCGGGACGTCCCGGTGTACGACGACCTGATGGATGCGCTCACCGCCCGGTTCCCGTGATCGCGGAGCCGAAGGCCTAGGCTGAGCCGCATGGCACCGAACATCGCGACCAACACCGCCGTGTCCCTCGACGAGTTGCTGGACTTCGTACGCCCCCGCCACCGCGCCGTCCTGCTGACCCGGCGGGCCGACGGCGGTCCCCAAGGGTCGCCGCTGACCTGCGGGGTCGACGACTCGGGCCGGATCGTGGTCTCCACGTACCCCGAGCGCGCCAAGACCCGCAACGCCAAGCGGGACCCGCGCGTCAGCGTCATCGTGCTCAGCGACGACTGGAACGGCCCGTGGGTCCAGATCGACGGCACCGCCGAGGTCATCGACACCCCCGACTCCGTCGAGCCCCTGGTCGAGTACTACCGCAACATCGCCGGCGAGCACCCGGACTGGGACGAGTACCGGGAAGCCATGCGCAAGCAGGGCAAGTCCATCATCCGCATCACGCCCGAACGCTGGGGCCCGGTGGCCACCGGCGGCTTCCCGGCGCGGCTGGCCCCCGAGGAGTAGCCCGGACGGGCTCGCCCACGCGGAGTCCTCGTCCGGCCGCCTCACGGACAGAGGCGGCGACCCTCAGGTCGCCGCCTCTGTCCGGGTACCGGTTCTCGTACCTCCTCGCGCCGACCGTCAGTCGCCGGTCTTCTGCGTGAGGTCGTAGAAGGTGGCCGAGCCGACCGTCACCTTCTTGAAGTTGCTCTGCACCCACGAGGTGATCTGCGACGACGTGCCGCTGTCGGTGCCGCCGCCCATGCCGCCGCCCGAGATGAAGTAGTGGATCCTGCCCTGCTCCACGTACTTCTTGAACTGGGCCAGCGTCGGCGACGGGTCGGTGCCGTTGAAGCCGCCGATCGCCATCACCGGTTCACCGGTGGCCAGCTGGTAGCTCGCGGCGTTCTGGGAGCCGATGGACGCGGCGACCCAGGTGTACTTCCCGGCGTCCGCCTCGAGCAGCTTCTTGGCCGCGGAGCTGACGCTGGCACCGTTCAGCAGACCGCCGACGCCACCGGCGCCGCCCGTCCGGCCGCCCTCACCCAGCTGACCGCCGCCGGGGAAACCGCCGCCGTTCTGCTGGTTCTGCGTGGTGCCGCCACCGTTCTGCTGGTTCTGGCCCGGCATACCGCCGCCGGGGAAGCCACCGGTGCCATTGCCCTGCTGGCCATTGCCCTGCTGGTTCTGGCCCTGCTGGTTCTGGCCCTGCTGGCCATTGCCCTGCTGGTTCTGGCCCTGCTGGCCATTGCCCTGCTGGTTCTGGCCGGGCATGCCGCCGCCGAAGCCGCCGCGCATGCCGCCACCGCCGCCGGGTCCGCCACGGCCGCCGCCCATCATGCTCGCGCCCGCCGGGCCCGCCGTCACGATGGAACCGGTGTGTCCCTCCTGAAGGGTGGTCAGCGTGTACGCCGTCGGACCGGCCAGCGCGGCCACCAGGCCCAGCGCCGCCGCCCCGAGGGCCAGCCGGCGGCTCAGCCGGCCCGCGAAGACCAGGCCGAGCGCCGCGGTCAGGCCGCCGACCAGCACCAGCCACTTCAGCCAGGGCAGGTAGTCGGACGTGCGGTTGAGCAGCACATAGCCCCAGGCCGCGGCCGCGACCACGGAGCCGGCGAGGGTGATCGAGGCCCACGTCTCGTGCCGCTTCTCCCACAGCAGCCCGGCACCCATGCCGGTCACGGCCGCGAGGTAGGGGGCCAGCGCCACCGTGTAGTACTGGTGGAAGATGCCCGCCATGTAGCTGAAGACCACCATGGTGATCAGCAGCGAGCCGCCCCACACCAGGAACGAGCCACGGGTGACGGAGGTCCGCCTCAGCTTCCGGGTGGCCGCCAGGCCCGCGACCAGCAGGATCAGCGCGGCCGGCAGCAGCCAGGAGATCTGGCCGCCGATCTCGGAGTTGAACATCCGGTCCCAGCCGGTCTCACCCCACTGGCCGCTGTTCCCGCCGCCGCCACCGCCACCGACGCTGCCGGTCTCGTCACCGTTCAGCCGGCCGAGGCCGTTGTAGCCGAAGGTCAGCTCCAGGAAGGAGTTGTTCTGCGAGCCGCCGATGTAGGGACGGGAGGAGGCGGGCCACAGCTCGACGATCGCGACCCACCAGCCACCGGAGACGACCAGTGCGAGCGTCGCCGCGGCCAGCTGCCCGAACCGCTTCTTCAACGGCACCGGCGCGCACACCGCGTACACGATCGCCAGCGGCGGCAGGATCAGGAAGGCCTGCAGGGTCTTGGCGAGGAACGCGAACCCGATCGCCGCGCCCGCCCAGACCAGCCACTTCGTACGGCCGTCCTCGAGGGCCCGGACCACCAGGTAGCAGGCGAGGGCCATCAGCAGCGCCAGCATCGCGTCCGGGTTGTTGAACCGGAACATCAGCGCCGCGACGGGGGTGAGCGCGAGCACGACGCCCGCGATCAGACCGGCAGCGGGACTGAACCGGCGGCGCACGCCCGCGTACACCACGGCGACCGTCGCCACGCCCATGAGGACCTCGGGAACCAGGATCGCCCACGAGTTGAGGCCGAAGATCCGCACCGACAGGGCCATCGGCCACAGCGAGGCCGGGGGCTTGTCGACGGTGATGGCGTTGCCCGCGTCGAGCGAGCCGAAGAAGAACGCCTTCCAGGACTTGCTGCCCGCCTGCACGGCCGCCGAGTAGAAGGAGTTGGCGTAGCCGGAGGCGCTCAGGTTGTACAGGTACAGCAGGAAGGTGGCGGCCAGCAGGCCGAGGAAGGCCGGGCGCACCCAGCGCGGGTCCTCGGGCCGGCCGCGCCACAGTCTCCGTACGAAGGGCTGCTGCGGCTCACCCGAACCCGGCGCCGGCGCCGGGGCCGGAACCGGAGCCGGAGCCGTCGGCGGCTGCTGTGCCTGGGGGACGACCGGGGCAGCGTCCGGCCGGGGCGGGCCCCAGCCGGAGGGGCCGGTGCCCCCGGGATGCGTCGTGTGATCGGTGTGGGTGCTCATCGGGCGTCCCCCGGGTCGGTGTCGTGGGGACGGACCGGCTGCGGCCGCAGCCGCGTCGTCGCGTCCGTCCAGGTGCCGTCCGCGGCTTCACCGGCGCGGAACTGGGTCGTCGTGCCGTACGTGGCGTCGTACGGGCTGTCGTATGCCGTGCCGTACGCCGTGTTGTCGTACGCCGTGTTGTCGTACGCCGTGTCGTACGCCGGGGCCGGCTGCCGGCCCGCCGGGCGCTGCGGCAGCGGAGCGTACGGGCCGGCCTGGTGCGGGATGACGGTGCCGTGGGCCGGCGAGGACCGGTGGTGCGCGGCCGTGCCGGCCGGCTCCTCGGCCGGCTCGCCGCGGTCCGGGAACACCCACGCGCGGAAGAGCAGGAAGCGCAGCACCGTCGCCGCGAGGTTGGCGGCGATCAGCACCGCCAGCTCGGTGGAGTGCGCGGGGTCGGAGGTCGCCGCGTTCAGGGCGGCGAGCGAACCACTGGTCAGCGTGAGGCCGATGCCGAAGACGACCAGGCCCTGCGCCTGGTGCCGGACGGCCCCGCCCCGGCCGCGCACCCCGAAGGTGAGCCGCCGGTTGGCCGCCGTGTTCGCCACGGCCGAGACCAGCAGCGCCAGCGCGTTGGCGGTCTGCGAGCCGGCGAACTGCCGGAAGCCGCTGTACAGCAGCAGGTAGAAGAGGGTCGACAGACCGCCGACGACACAGAACCCGACGAGCTGGCGGGCCAGCCCCTTGGGCACGTCCTTGATCTCACGGTCACGCGGGTCGTCGCCGAACGGCCGGGTGAGCCGGTCCAGTGGCAGCGAACCGGTGGCCAGGGCCTTGCCCACCCGCCAGACGCCCTTGAGGTCGTCGGTCGCCGTCCGCACGATGTGCACGGTCGAATCGGGGTCGTCGACCCAGTCGACCGGCACCTCGTGGATCCTCAGGCCCGCCCGCTCCGCCAGCACCAGCATCTCGGTGTCGAAGAACCAGCCGGTGTCCTCGACGAGCGGCAGCAGCGCCTGGGCCACATCGCGCCGGATCGCCTTGAACCCGCACTGCGCGTCCGAGAAGCGGGCCTGCAGCGAGCCGCGCAGGATGAGGTTGTAGGCGCGGCTGATGAACTCCCGCTTGGGACCGCGCACCACCCGCGAGGAGCGGGCCAGCCGGGAACCGATCGCCAGGTCGGAGTGACCCGAGATCAGCGGCGCCACCAGCGGCAGCAGCGCGTTGAGGTCGGTGGACAGGTCGACGTCCATGTAGGCGAGGATCGGGGCGTCCGACGCGGACCACACGGTCCGCAGGGCACGGCCCCGGCCCTTCTGTTCCAGGCGGAAGTCGGTGACCTCCGCGATCTCCGCCGCCAGCCGGGCCGCCACCTGCGGGGTGGTGTCCGTGGACGCGTTGTCCGCGATCGTGATGCGGAACGCGTACGGGAAGGTGCGCGTGAGGTGCTCGTGCAGTCTGCGCACGCACGGCTGGAGGTCCTTCTCCTCGTTGTAGACGGGGATCACTACGTCCAGGACAGGCGTACCGGCGTCGCCGGCCGGGAGGTGCTCCCGCGCCGGCAGGGTGCCGGGAGAAGAGTCGGTTCGCATGACGACGACTCTGGTCAAGCCCCCTGTCGCACCCATGTGGCGGCACTGTGCTGTGCCTGTGAGTGCGATTGCCAGTTGGTTTCGGGCGCCGGGCGCGGCACGGCCGGGCCCAGCGCGGGCAGGTGCACGGTGAACACCGTCCGTCCCGGCACGCTGTCCACGGTCACGGCACCGCCGTGCGCGGTGGCGACCGCCTGCACGATGGCGAGCCCCAGACCGGTCGACCCGGTCGCCCTGGACCGCGCCGCGTCGCCCCGCGCGAACCGCTCGAAGACGTGCGGCAGCAGGTCGGGCTGGATGCCCTGGCCGTTGTCCTCGACGTCCACGCACATCCACGGTCCGCGCCGCTGGACACGTGCGGTGATGGTGGTGCCCGGCGGGGTGTGCTTGCGGGCGTTGCCCAGCAGGTTGACCAGCACCTGTTGGATCCGCGCCGCGTCCGCCGACACCAGCGCCGGTTCGTCGGGCAGGTCGAGCCGCCAGTTGTGGTCCATGCCGGCCGCACGGGAGTCGCTGATCGTGTCCACGACCAGCGGGATCAGGTCGGTCTGCTCGAACTGGAGCGGGCGTCCGGCGTCGAGCCGGGCGAGGAGGAGCAGGTCCTCCACGAGGAGGGTCATCCGCCCGGCCTCGGACTCGATACGCCCGAGCGCGTGCCGGGTGTCGGGCCCGACCTGCTCGCGTCCGCGCCTGGTGAGCTCGGCGTACCCGCGGATGGAGGCGAGCGGCGTCCTCAGCTCATGGCTGGCGTCGGCCACGAACTGCCGTACCCGCATCTCGCTCTGCTGGCGGGCGTGCAGCGCGCCGTGCACGTGGTCGAGCATGCGGTTGAGCGCCGCGCCGACCTGGCCGACCTCGGTCTGCGGGTCGGTCTCGGACTCGGGCACCCGCTCGCTGAGGTTCACCTCGCCGGTGTGGAGCGGGAGTTCGGAGACCCGGGTGGCGGTGGCGGCCACCTTGCGGAGGGGGCGGGTGGCGAGGCCGACGAGCACGTATCCGGCGATGACGGCGGCGCCGAGACCGGCGGCGGTGATGCTGATCTCGACGAGGATCAGGGTGTTGACGGTGCCGTCGACGTCGGCCGTCGGCAGGGCGACGTAGAACGCGTCACCGCTGTCGCGGCTCTTGACGTACTCGACCCGGTACTTCCCCAGGCCGGGGATGTCCACGGTGTGCGGATCCTCGTCCTTGGCGACCGAGTTGAGGGCGGCCCGCTGCGCGGCGTCGAGGTGGGCGGCGGTCATCTTCTTGAAGAAGCCGTCGTTGTCGTTCGTCCGCTTGGCGATGGCCGCGCTGGTGACCTTGCCGTTCTCCACGTAGGCGGCGACGGTCCTCTCCTGCGTGGGGCCGTTGGTGACGAGGTTCTCCACCTTGCCGCTCGCCGAGGTGTCGAGGTTCTGCCCGGCGCCCTGGTTCCCGGGGGCGGAGAGAGCCCCGTTCGGGATGCTCGCGTCCGGGTTCTTCGGCACCATGTGGCCGCCGCCCGCACGCATGGCGACGTCGTGCACCTTGCCGTTCAGCTGCTCGTCGAGGTGCTGCTTGAGCGCCAGCGTCGTCACCGTGCCGATCACCGCGCACACCACGGCGATCAGCGACACCGTCGAGACGACGAGCCGCGTCCGCAGGGTACGCGGCTTACCTGCTCGCTTCTGCGCACGCGGCCGTCGTCGCCCGCTCATGAGGCGGCGGGCTTGATCAGGTAACCGGCCCCACGCCGGGTGTGGATCATCGGCTCACGGCCCGCGTCGATCTTGCGCCGCAGGTACGAGATGTAGAGCTCGACGACGTTGGCCTGGCCGCCGAAGTCGTACGACCACACGCGGTCGAGGATCTGCGCCTTGCTGAGCACACGCCGGGGATTGCGCATGAGGAAGCGCAGCAGCTCGAACTCGGTGGCGGTGAGGTGTATGGAGTCCCCGGCCCGCGACACCTCGTGGCTGTCCTCGTCGAGGGTCAGGTCGCCGACGACGAGCACGGAGTCGGACCGCCGGTCGGCCGCACCGGACCGCCGGATGAGCCCGCGCAGCCGGGCCACGACCTCTTCGAGGCTGAACGGCTTGGTGACGTAGTCGTCGCCCCCGGCGGTGAGCCCGGCGATACGGTCCTCCACCGCGTCCTTGGCGGTCAGGAACAGCACCGGCACGTCGGGCAGCTCCCGCCGCAGCCGCCCGAGGACGGTCAGCCCGTCCATGTCGGGCAGCATCATGTCCAGGACGACGGCGTCGGGCCGGAACTCGCGGGCCGTCTGGATGGCCCCCTGCCCGTCGCCCGCGCTCCTGATCTGCCAGCCTTCGTAACGCAGGGCCATGGACAGGAGTTCGGTGATCGACAGTTCGTCGTCCACCACAAGCACTCGGACGGGGCTCCCGTCCGGCCTCAGCAGTTCGGTGCGCCCCTGGGGCGAGGTCGTGGTCATGGCGGACACCTTGTCGGGGCCCGCTGAGAAGACGCTTTCCGTTGTCTGTGATTTTCCTGAGAAACACACAGGGACCTCTCAGGAAAGTCCGAACCGCCGGCCCTTTTCCAGCAGTTGCGGCCCTTTTGGTCGGCACGGACCTGAGCGCGTGGTCTGCGTCGTCCATGAGAACGCTTTCCAGAACCTGTCAGGATCCTGCGGGCGGTCCCCGTCAGAACAGCTCGTCCTGCGCACTCCCCTTCCGCACGCACCGTCGCGTCGGCACGGTCAGCCCACCGGAACCGGCGCGCACCAGCTCCCACCCGGTCACCCGTCGCATGTCGAGTACGACCGCCCCGCGCCCGGTCGCCAGATGCAGGTCAGGCCCGGCGGCCGCCACCAGCTCACCGTCCACCGCGCCGCCGGCGACCAGTTCGGTCACCTCCAGGGCCGCGGCCGGGAGCCGGTCCAGCCCGAACACGTCCACGTGGTCGACGGGTCGGTACGCCGCCCGGTCGAGCGAGTCCGGCCAGCCGGCCAGCGCCACCGCCCGCGTGTGCAGCTCCCCGATCTCCGCCGCCCGCTCCTCGGCCGACGCCGGCAACGCGGCCCGCACCGCCCGTTTCTCGGCGTACGGGATCCGGTCCGGCACCCCGAGCGCGGCGCGCAGCAACTCCTCGGTGCGCCGCGCGGCCATCAGCGGGCCGGTGCCGAGCCAGCTGAAGCAGACGGCCCCCTGCTCGAGCAGCCGTGCCGAGCCGCGCTCGGCCGCGGTGATCCCCACCTTGACCATGCCGGGCCCGAACCAGGCCAGATACACGCGGTACGGCCGGGGATCGTCCGCCATGGTGTCCGCCGCCACCGAGTACGCCCGGTCCAGCCGCGCGCACTGTTCGCACCGCGCCCCCGTACTCCGCCCCGGCACCACCGCCCGCAGCGGACAGGCGTGCCCCCGCGCCCCCACGCAGGTCCGCACTCCGCCTTCCGCGACCCCGAAGGCCACCCGTTTCCCCCACGGCAGGGCGCTGCTCCGCCCGCCGTCCCAGGCGAGCACGGGCCCGCCCGCCGCCCACCGCAGCCCCGCACACTTCCACGCCTGTGCCATCACTCGTCAGGGTAGGACGCCCCACTGACAACGCCCTCCCGGCGGCCAGGAGGCGGCACTGTACGCAGCGGCCCGCGCGCCACGGCCACCTCACGCCGCCTCCCCCGCCGGGGGAGGCGAGCGGCGGCGAGTGCTGAGTCCGGCGCGCCAGGGACGGTCAGAGCCGCCGGCGGTCGCAGCCGGGGAGCCGGAAGGAGGCGATACGGGTGTGCCAGTTGTCGACGCCGTCGGCCGGCTGGTACTGGTTGGTGTACCAGAACGTGCAGTCGTCGGACGGGTCGATCGCCATGGAGGTGTAGTCGCCCCAGCGATGACTCCCGGTCTGCGAACCCGCGCCGGTCCACACCGTGGTCTCGTGGAACGTCATGCGGCTCGGCGGGTCGTCGGCCAGACGTCCGGTGACGCGGATCGAGGGGTGGTCCTGGGCGGACGACTGGGAGTACCCCAGCGCGATGTCTCCCGCCCTGTCCTGGGCGACGGAGCCCATCCACCGGTAGGTGGTGTCCGGAGCGTAGGTGCTCTGCTGGTGGACGACCGGCCGGCCGTTGCGCAGCCGCAGCTCGTACCAGCGCACGCCCACGGCACCGCGGGCGTCGACGGAGTGGTTGAACACCAGCGCCTCGTGGTCGCCGAAGTTGCGGTAGGCGAGCCGGTACATGGGGAAGTAGGAGAGCGAGTCCAGCTTCTGCCGGGTACCGGCCTGCGGGACACAGCTGTCGCCGAAGACGTTGGTGCGCTCGCAGGCGCGGGTGAAGGGAGCGACCCGCAGGTTCCCCGGACCGGTCACGGAGGTGAGGGACTGGTTCGTCCAGTCGGCGTGGAACCGGTAGTACCGCAGGGTGTCGTCCGTGTCCCCGAGGGTGACCAGCAGGTTGGGCTCGCCCCGCCGCGGCGGACGGGTGCCGTCGAGGTCGGAGGCGAGCAGGAAGTGGTCCGCCGGCAGGAGGTAGCACTGCTGGCCGGCGTCTTCACCGCGCAGCATCCTGCCGCGGTCCCAGGCGCACGCCTCCTGCCGGCCCGGGCCGCCGGAGTTGATGGTGACGTAGTAGGCGCCGGGCCACACCGAGACCTTCTCGTAGTCGGGGTCCTCCTGGTACCCGAAGACGTACCGGTGGTAGGAGCCCGTGGCGTCCGGGGTGGTGGAGACGCCCACGCACAGCCGCTGGTTGTCCACGGAGTACAGGGTGAAGACCCAGCGCCGGGCGAGGGTGTCCCAGCGGACGACGGGGTCCACGTTGAACCCGGTCTCGCACGGTCCGCCGAAGCCCTTCCACAGGGTGTTGACCGGGATCTGGCCCAGCAGGGAGTCACCGGTCTTGGAGAACACCGCGAGTTCGAGGTTGGTGACCTCCATGATCTGGCTGGAGCCCACCGAGGCGTTCGGGTCCGGGGGAACGGTCCCTCCGTGCGAGACACCCTCGAAGCTCCGGCGCAACGGGATCCGTGCCGGGCCGCCCTGACTTCTCTGCACCACCGGATCCGGGACGGCCCGCCCGGGGAGAGCCGGACCGGACGGCCGCCCCGGAGGAGCGGGAGTGCGCGGTGCGACCGGGACCTGCCCGGCCGCCCGCGCCAGCGTACGCAGGGGTGGCGAGGTGTCATGGCGCAGCGCGGGACCCGAGTCCGGTGACCGGACCGGCTGCACCCGCGCGCCCGGGCCGAGATCGGCACCGGCGGCGGGCGTGGGGGACCAGGCGGGGAACACGGCCAGCGCCGCGCACAGCGCCACGACGGCCGAGAATGAGCGCAGGCCACCGAGGACTCGCACAAAGCCTCCAAAACGGTCGGCGAACCGTCCGGTCGGCTCGCCCGGTGACGGCACCGGGCGAGTGAACCCGCATCCGCTCTCCACGGCTGCCACGGCTCACCCGCGCAGGGGGCACTTCGACCTGTGCCGGGGCCCCGACTCTCGTACCGGCGCGAGCGGCCCGTCCGGTGCATGGAGCCCCAGTAACCCACGCCGCCCGCCGGGTGCCGCGGCGACCTGCGTCATGTCCTGCGCGGATCACTCGTACAGCGCATTCAGCGGCGGGCGCCCGAAAACCGCCGAGAACCGCCGCCCCGTCAGAAACTCACGGCTGAAAGGATCTTGGCGGGTGGGGCCGGCGTGAGGTCGGCAGGCACCCACGCGGCTCCGCTCATCGTGCCACCCGGGTGAATTTCCGGTCGCCCGGGCAACTCCGCCGGAACGGAGTGGCATCACTGTCCGCTGGTGGGCGCCGTGGCCGGCAAGCCATGCGGGCGACAGGCGCCGCCGTGTTTCCTTCCCCTGCCTCGGAGAGGTCATGACATCTCAGATGCGTCGGCGTGTGCCGGGCACTGCCCTCCTGCTGGCGGTGCTCGGCATGCTCATCGCAGCCCTGCCCAACAACCCCGCCGCCGCTGCCCCCAATCCGCCCCCCAGGCCCATGACCGCCGCGAACCCGGGCGCCTTCACCCTCCAGTGGGGGAACGACCGGCGCGCACAGGCCCGCTCGTTGCGGAGGGCCGTGAACCCGTTGAACTCCAGCGGTACGCACCGGGTCACGGTGGGGTCCATGCTGGACGCGGCCGACCACCGGGCCCGGACGCAGAGCGACCCGAACTGCGCCTCCAACGCCACGAGCGCGGCCCACAACGGTGCGCTGCGCGGGGCGCATGCCACCGAGTTCTACTGCCTGAACTCGGTGGACACCGTCACGAACCGCTGGACACCGCAGGGGGTCAGCGGGACCGAGGACGCACGGGCAGCCGGCACGGTGGACAACCACCACGCCATCGTCTTCTCCTGGCACCACAGCGGTTCGAATCAGCACGGGACCCGGCTGAGCTTCCTCGACCGGGCCACGAACAGGTACATCAACGTCCTTCTCGTGGAGCCCGACCCCGCCGGGACCGACTACAGCGAAGTGGACACCCACGCGGGCGGCATCGTCTGGTACCAGAACTACATCTTCGTAGCCGGTCCCCAAAGCGGCGTGCGGGTCTTCGACACGACCAACCTCCTGCGTCTGTCGAACAACCCCAAGGGGAACATCAGCCCCACGTGCCAGACCGGACTCCGCAACGGCAGGTACTGCGGCCGCGGCTACCACTACCTGCTGCCCGAGATCGGCCAGTGGATCAACCGGGCTCCCGCGACCCGCTACGACTCCATGTCGCTGGAGCGCGCCCCCGGCCGGACGGATTTCCTGACCAGTGAGTACCGGGAGAACAGTGTCGGCCGGGTGGCCCGCTGGACGAACACGAGCATGATCAGTTTCCAGGGCGTGATCCATCCGTACCGGGCCTGGCACCAGCCGGTCCGCTACGTCCAGGGGGCCTTCTCGCGTGGCTGCTACTACTTCGACATGGGCGGAGGGTTCAGCGGCAACCGCTATTTGGTCTGGGCCAACGCGACGGGCAACACGACGCCCCGGTGGCAGCGCGGCGGCCGCGGACTCCAGGACCTGTACTGGCTCCGCTCGGCCAACCAGTTGTGGACCCTCACCGAGCACCCGGGTATCTACAGCCGGTTCCTCTACGGGGTGCACAGACCGGCCTGCCCCTGAGGTCAGGGACTGCCGGCGCACCACCAAGGCCAGAGGCCCCGCGGACGACTCCGCGGGGCCTCTGGCCTCATCGGTGCGCCGACGCGGCGGCGGCCTCCGGTACCTCCGGTCGTTTCGCTCACCGGGTGACGTCCAGCTCCGTGTACATGCCGGCCGCGTAATGGCCCGGCACGTTGCACAACAGCTCATAGCGGCCCGGCCGCAGCGTCACCGTGGTCCAGGCCGCCGCGCCGGGGGCGATACCGTCTCCGGCGCCGCTGCCACAGGTGCGCGACGCCTCACCGAGACTGCCCGTTTCCGAGACCCGGCCGTCGGCCCCGGGGGCACGTTCCCCGGCGGCCCGCCCCGCCGCCAGCGGCATCACGATCACCTCGTGCGTGAGGGTCCCTTCGTTGACCACCCGCACGGTCACCTTTCCCGCCGGGACCGTCGTGGGCCGGGCCACCAGCCGCATCATGCCCATGCCGTACCGACCGGGACGGCGGTCGTCCGGCACAGGCCGGTTCGGGCCGCGCATCATGCGTCCCATGTCCCATACGGTCACGTCGACCGCACTGCCTTTCGCGGCCGGTGCGGCGCATCGTGCGTTCTGTGCTCTCCAGGCGGCCGGTGCCGTCCTGTGGAAGGCGCCGGCCGCGGCCATCAGGCCCGTCGTGGCGATGCCCAGCGCCAAGGCCGCCACGGCGATGGCGATCGCCGCCCACGGCGTCCGGCGTCGCCGCCGAGTCATCGGTGCTCCCGAAGCAGCCCGAGCCGGCGTTCGTACTCGTCCTCGTCGATCTCCCCGCGTGCGAACCGCTCGGCGAGCAGCTCCTCGGCCCGTCGGCCCTGCCACCCGCCTTCGCCGGAAGCCGGCGGCGAGCCCGGCTGCTGACGGTGACGCGTACCGGAGAGGTAGCGCACCAGTGCGACGAGCCCGACGATTAGGACGGCCCAGAACAGCACCATGAACACCGTCATGACGAACCAGCCGCCCCAGCCCCATCCACCATCGTACCACATCATGCCGATCACTTCCCTCGGCCGACGACTTCGTCAATGCCAGGGTGGATCAGTGGGTGCCCGGTCACCCCGGGGCCGTAGTTCCCGGCCGCAGGGCCAAAGGGCCCCACTTCGCGTCCGGATCGGCCGCAGCGGCCACCTGCCACTGCGCTGACCGCGTGTCCGAGCAGCACAAGAACCAGAGGCCCCGTGAATCAGTTCACGGGGCCTCTGGCATGTTGTGCACTCGGCAGGATTCGAACCTGCAACCTTCTGATCCGTAGTCAGATGCTCTATCCGTTAAGCTACGAGTGCTTGTTTTGTTTTCGTCTCCGCTTCCGGCCCTTCCGGCCCGCTGGCGGCGACAGGAAGAACATTACATGACTGCCGCCGCCATGTGAAATCCATTCCCCGCACCCCTTGCGACCTGCGGAAACGGCAATGTCGGACGTGGTGAAGCACCGAAGCCCCGGTCCGTGCGGACCGGGGCTTCGGTGATCAGGTGCGGAGGCGGAGGGATTTGAACCCTCGATGGGCTTTAAGGCCCAAACCGCATTAGCAGTGCGGCGCCATAGACCGGACTAGGCGACGCCTCCAGCACAACCGCTCACGCGAGCGCGCGAGTGGTGCGTGCAGATGATGACACAGTCGAGCGTGCTGCCACCAATCGGCTCCCACGGTACTAGGCAGGCGGGCCGCAGGGCAAAGCCCTTCCGTGTCGGCGAGCCGGTCGGGGCCGGGAGCGCAACGTCCGGGCGGCCGGAGCGTTGGGCAGGACATGTTGCTGGTCATCTCGCGGACGGTCGCGGCGGGCGTGGCGGGCCGGGCGCCCCTCGCCACCGTGGCCGCCACCGCCGCCGTCACCGCCGCCGCCCTCTCCGCCGTCGCGGCCGCGCCCGCTCTCGCCGCCGTGCCCGGCGCCGCACGCACCGGTGTCTCGGCTCCCCCGCCCGCACGGCCCGAGGACCGGGCCGCCGCCCCCGCCGGGGACCACCTCACCGTCACCGTCCGGCACGCGGGTGGTGGCCGGGACGGCAGGTACGAGCTGTCCTGTCATCCGGGGGCCGGCAGTCACCCGGACGTGGGCGGCGCCTGCCGGACGCTGGACCGGAACACGCGCTGGGGGCGGGACGCCTTCGCGCCGGTCGCGCCGGGCCAGGTGTGCACGATGCTGTACGGGGGGCCGGCCACCGCCCATGTGACGGGCGTCTGGGCCGGCCGGCCGGTCGACTCGACGTACGACCGGAGCAACGGGTGCGAGATCGACCGGTGGGACCGGCTCGTCCCGCTCCTGCCCGACCTGCGCGCATAGCGACCGTCTACAGGCTTTTCATGGCGCAATCCCCGGTCCCGTAAGATCCTGCGAAAGTCTCGCGGCCCAAAGCCCGAGGCAGAGCGGAGACCGGGGCGAGCGGTCATATGTTCCCCGTCACTTCGTCGTGCGACCTCCCT
The DNA here is from genome assembly GCF_040610035.1 of Streptomyces sp. NPDC004542. Taxonomy (NCBI): domain Bacteria; kingdom Bacillati; phylum Actinomycetota; class Actinomycetes; order Kitasatosporales; family Streptomycetaceae; genus Streptomyces; species Streptomyces sp. NPDC004542. Next base: position 21,671 of record NZ_JBEXLP010000069.1, on the reverse strand, counting down.
CTCATCCGGCGTCGCGAGCGCAACCGCTGCCCTTAGACTCCCTCGCGTGACACGCCGCGGGACGGTTGGCAAGATGGCCCGAGCGGTCGGCAAGGTGCGGTAACAGGGAGGAAGCGTCTCGTGAGCAGCAGGCCATCCCGAGGCGCTGCTCGCCTCGCAGCCATACTGGACGCGCTGCCCGACGCGTTGGTGCTGGTCAACGCCAATGGGACCGTCGTCAACGCGAACACCATCGCCCTGGAGGCCTTCGAGACCCCGGGGACGGCTCTGGTGGGGCGCGGACTGCTCGACCTGCTGCCGGACTTCGACTCCAAGCTCATCCCGGGCTCCATGCGGCGCCCCGACCAGATGGACCAGCGCGGCCGGACCAAACCGACACGAATGATCGCCCGGCGGACCGACGGGACCGAATTCCCGGTCGAAGTCACCAGCGCGAATCTGGAGAACGGTCAGCAGGCCTACGACGGTTACGGCTACACCGGCGACGAGCTGCTCATGCTCGTCGTGCGCGACCTGTCCGGCACCGTCGACACCGAGGCGGAGCTGGCCCGCTCGCAGCGGCAGACCGAGATGATCCTGCGGGCCGCGTCGGAAGGCGTCGTGGGCACGGACACGGACGGGCGGATCGTGCTCGTCAATCCGGCCGCCGCGCAGATACTGGGCTACCGGGCCAGCGAGCTCGGCGGCAAGGAGCTGCACACCCTCGTGCTGCACTCCCGCGCCGACGGCTCGCCCTTCCCGTACGACGAGTCACCGCTCGCCGACACCCTGCGGTCCGGGCGCAAGCACCGGGTGCGCGGGCAGGTGCTGTGGTCCAAGTCCGGGGACACGGTCTCGGTCGACCTCACCACCGCGCCCGTACGCGACGGCGACCAGCTGGTCGGCGCCGTGATGACCTTCAACGACCGGCGGCCCTACGACGCGCTCGCCGAGGAGAAGGCGGCCCTGGAGAAGGCGCACGCCCAGGAACTGGAGAAGCTCTCCGAGGAGCACGCCTCCGACCTGACCGCGCTGCGCCAGGAGCACGTCACCCGGATCGAGGAACTGGACGAGCGGCACGCCGAGGAACTGGCGGCCGGCGAGGAGCGGTACGCCGCGCTCGCCGAGCGGGAGAAGGACCGCTACGAGGCCCTGGCCGGGCGGCACGAGCAGCTGCTCACGCTGCTCGGGCGCTCCCTGCGCGGGCCGCTGGACGAGCTGCGCCGCGAACTGGCCGCGCTCGCCGCCGACGACGCCGGGCAGCTGTGGCCCGAGGCCAACCAGGTCCTGCACCACCTCTCCGCCGGCTACTCCCGCATCACCCAGCTGATCGACAACGTCCTCGGCTACCAGCGGCTCGACGCGGGTACGGACGAGGTCGCCCGTACGAAGGTGATGCTGGACTCGGTCGTCGCCGCCGGCGTCGAGGGGGCCGTCGAGCTCATCGGGCCGGGCCGGGTGCAGTTCGCCGTGCACGCGCCGCCCATCGAGGCCGAGGTCGACCCGCAGCGGCTCGCGACCGCGCTCGCGCACCTCGTCGCGGACGTGGCCGGGGTCGACGCGACCGGCAACTCGCCCGTCTCGACCGGCGGTTACCTGGACAACACCGTCGTCGTGGCGGCCGCGCAGCGCGGTGAGGTCGTACGGATCGAGGTGCGCGGGCCGTACGCCGGGGGAGACCCGGTGCACGAGCCGATCGTCCGCGGGATCGTACGGGCGCACGGTGGTGTGCTGCAGACGCACGAGGTGCCCGGGATGAGCGGCAGCGCCTACGTGCTCGAGGTGCCGATCGGCGGCGGGGCGGGGGCCGTCCCGGTACCGGATCGGGTGCCGGGTGCCGAGGTGGCCCTGGTGAGCGCTCCGGCCGCCGAGGAGGAGGCCGTCGTCGAGCCGGGCTCCGCCGGTGGACGGCGGCGGGCCCGGCGGGCCTCGACCGACGCCTTCCTGGAGAGCGAGGTCCCGGGCGAGTCGGGTGGTGACGGCGCGGAGGCGCCCGCGCCCACCGGGCGGCGCCGCAGGCGTGCCGTCGAGGAGCCGGCTCAGCCCCCGGCCGAGGGCGCGGAGGTGTCCGGCGGCACCGGGCGGCGGCGTGGACGGCCCGCCGAGGACGCCGCTGGTGGTGCCGGTGGTGGTGCCGGTGCCGGTGGTGGCCAGGGTGTCGCCGAGGGTGCCGTCGTGACGGCGGCCGAGCATGCCGCGGGGGCCGCGGCCTCGAACACGGGGCTCGGCGGGACCGTGCCGCCGCAGGGTGTGCCCGCGCCCGTCGGACGACGTGCCCGGCATGACGCCGGGGACCGGCAGGCCCTGCCGCCCGCGCTGCCCGCGGCCGGTGCCCAGCCGGGCCCCGAGGCGGTTCCGGCGGCCGAGGCCGCGCAGCCGACCGGACGCCGTCGCCGTGCGCTGGCCGCCGCGGCCGAGCGTGCCGCCGCGCAGGAGGCGGGCGCCCGTACGGTCTTCGCCCTGCCGCCCGCCGACGCGGACCGCCCGGCCGGGATGCCGGAAGCCCAGGGGCAGGGGCAGGCGCAGGGACTGGTGCCGGTTCCGGGGCAGGCACAGGCCGTGGGTCAGGCGCAGGTGCCAGGTCAGGCGCAGGCACAGGCGCAGGCGCAGGCGCCGGGGCAGGTGCCGGCACAGGCCGTGGGTCAAGCGCAGGGCCAGGCGCAGGGATTGGTGCCCGTTCCAGGTCAGGCACAGGCCGTGGGCCAAGCACAGGCGCCAGGTCCGATGCAGGTGCCAGGTCAGATGCAGGCGCCGGGGCAGGTGCCGGCACAGGCCGTGGGTCAAGCGCAGGGCCAGGCGCAGGGATTGGTGCCGGTTCCAGGTCAGGCACAGGCCGTGAGTCAAGCGCAGGTCCCGGGACAGGTGCAGGCTCCGGTCGTGGAGCAGCCGCAGGTCGCCGGGCAGGTGCCGGGCGCGGGTGCGCCGGGGCCGGTCGCGGCCGGCGCTGCCGCCGTTCCGGTCGGCCCGGCCCCGGTGCCTGCCGGTGGGCCGGTCGACGACGGCCGGCACGACGCCGTCACGCACGACCCGGACGAGGACCACACCCCGCCCCAGCCGCATCCCACCAGCGCGCCGACGGGTCGCCGCCGACGGGCCGTGGCCCCGCCGCCGCAGCCCGCGGAGGCCACCGGCGTACCCGCGCCCGGTCTGGCCGTACCCGCGCAAGGCACTCCCGGCCAGGGTGTCGCTCCGGCGCCGGGCGACTCCGTCCGGATGGCCCCCGGCCAGCCGGTCGTGGTTCCGGCCGCCCTGGGTCAGACGATCCCGCCGCAGTTCACTCCCGGTGAGCTCCCCGCGGCCGCCCAGGCCGCTCCCGCCAACATGCCCGTGGCCCCCCAGCCGGTCCCGCCGCAGCCGGTCCCGCCGCAGGGGGCTCCTGGTCAGGCGCCGCAGACCGCGCCCGCCGCCGTGTCACTCCCTGCGCAGAACACCGGGCCGCTGCCCACCGCCCAGCCGTTGCCCGCGGAGGCCGCCGCCCCCGGCGGGCCCGAGACTCCGGCCGCACCGGCTCCGCCCGCTCCCGCTCCGGTCCACCCGGCCCCCGCGGCGGGGCCCGCGCCGACCCCGACTCCGCCCGGGGGCGTCGCCGTACCGCCCGCCGGAACGGCCGGCCCCGCGACCCCGGCCCCCGGCACCCCGCTCCCCCCGGAGCACGCCGCCGCCCAGCCGCTGCCCGCCCAGCCGCTGCCCGCCGAGGCGGGTGGCGTGCCGGTCGACGTGAACTCGACGCAGGGGCAGGGCTTCAGCGTGCGGACGCTGGGGCAGGGAGTGCCGTTCAGCAGGCAGGCCGCCCAGGTGCAGCAGCCGACGGCCACGCCGCCCCCGCACCAGCCGGGCGGTTCCGGACGGCGCCGCAAGCTGGGCACGCCGCCCGATCCGGCCGCGCGTCCCGAGCAGCGTCCGGAGCAGGGTGCCCGTCCGCATCCGCCCGCCGAGCAGGCGCCGGCGCAGCCCCTCGCGCAGCCGGTGGCGCCGCCTGTCCCCCAGCCCTCTCTGGCCGGGCAGTCGCGGCTCGCCCCGGGCACCGAGGGGGCCGGCCGGTCGTACGCCATAGGCGCCCCGGACGAGAACGCCGCCGAGGGTCCCGAGCCGCTGGACGGTCCGGGCGGGGCGGTCGAGGTCGCGGACACCCCGCGCCCGCAGCCGTTGGACGACGAGCTGCCGCCGGAGCCGCTGGACAACCCGCGCCGGCTGCTGGTGTGGCCCGCGCCGGACGTCACCACGCAGCAGGCGCTCAGCGACCGCGGCTACCGGCCGGTGATCGTGCACTCGCGCGAGGAGGTCGACGCGCAGATCGCCGCCTTCCCCGCCGCGCTGTTCGTGGATCCGCTGACCGGGCCGATCACCCGTACCGCGTTGCAGTCGCTGCGGCAGGCTGCGGTCGCGGCCGAGGTGCCGGTGCTGGTCACGGCCGGGCTGGGGCAGGCGACGCGCGAGGCGGCGTACGGTGCCGATCCCGCGGTCCTGCTGAAGGCGCTCGCGCCGCGCGACAGCGAGCAGCACCCGCCGCGTGTCCTCCTCATCGAGGAGCACGCGGAGATCGCCCTGGCCCTGACCGCGACGCTGGAGCGGCGCGGGATGCAGGTCGCGCGGGCCGCGAGTGACGCGGACGCGGTGACGCTGGCCGGGCAGCTCAGGCCGAACCTGGTGGTGATGGACCTGATGCAGGTGCACCGGCGCCGGTCCGGGATCGTGGACTGGCTGCGCACGAACGGGCAGCTCAACCGCACCCCGCTGGTCGTGTACACCGCCGCCGTCGACCAGGCCGACCTTCCGCGGCTGGCCTCGGGGGAGACGGTGCTGTTCCTGGCGGAGCGGTCCACCAGCGCCGAGGTGCAGGCCCGGATCGTGGACCTGCTGGCCCGCATCGGCACCAACTAGCGATCAGGCGGACAGGGGGCGGGCCCCTGTCTAACGGGCGACCAGCCTGCGGGCCGCCTCCTTGACGGAGGCCCGCAGGCGCTCGCGCGGGCGCCGGCGCCCGCGCCGGTCAGAGCCGGGTGACGTCCAGCTCGCCCTCCGCGTACCTCCTCCGCAGCACCTTCTTCAAGAACCTTCACTGACCACAGTGGTTCTGGGGTAGTGTCCTGATCTGCGATCAACGCAGGTCAGGCTAGGGAGCCTGCCACATGGGACGCCGGACGGGGCGCGGGGAGGGGTCACGGTGGTTGTGAGGCTCGGGGGGTACGCCCGGATCAGTCTCGACAAGGACGGCGAAGAGTTGGGCGTCGAGCGTCAGAGGCGCGACTACCGCCAGGTGGCCGGGGTTCGCCCTGGCTGGGAGGTAGCCCGGGACTACATCGACAACGACGTGAGCGCCTTCAAGCGCAACGTAGTTCGGCCCGAGTTTGAGCTTCTCCTGACGGATCTTCAGTCCGGCGTCATAGATGGTGTGATCGCGTATGACCTTGACCGGTTGGCTCGACAGCCGCGCGATCTTGAACGGCTCATCGACGTATTCGAGGACCGGCCGGGGTTGGTCTTTTGTACGGTCACGAATGATCTTGACCTGTCGACCTCGGACGGGCGAACGATGGCCCGGGTCATGGTGGCTTTCGCCAATAAAGCCAGTGCGGACACGGGGAGGCGTGTGGCTCGTAAGCATCGGGAGCTTGCGGATTCGGGAAAGAACGGCGGCGGCTTCCCGCCGTTCGGCTGGAAGGCTGACCGAATCACGGCTGACCCGGAACAGGCCGAACTGATCACTAAGGCCCATGACGCACTCTTGGCTGGCACGCGGCTTTCGACGATCACGGCTGAATGGCAACAGAAGGGAATCCGCACTTCCCGCAACACCGGAAAGCCGATCACGCGTGTCGCCGTGAAGGGGATTCTGACCAATCCTCGCTTGGCCGGTTTCCGTGCCGTGAAGGGCAAGAAGCACCTCGGCCCGGACGGTAAGCCCGTCATGGGGGTTTGGGAGCCTATCTGTACCCCTGAGAAGCTGGACGCGGTTATAGCCGTCTTGGAAGGCGTTAAGTCGCGGTACAAGACGAGCAACATGAGCAACAACCACAAGTATCTGCTTAGCGGCATTCTCCGTTGCTCCGAGTGCGGAACGCGCATGATCGCAAACATGCGCTCTTCCTGGAAGGAAGGCAGCAAGGGAAGCCGATTTACCTACCGCTGCCCGGCGGCGCAGGACGGCGGCTGCGGGAAGGTATCTCGGGCCGGCGAACCGCTGGACCGGCACATCATTAATCTCATTCATGACGCCGAAGCGAGACTTAAGGCGCCCACTTCGGAGCCTGCCGAATGGCCGGGGGCGGCCCGCTTGGCCGAGGTTCAGCAGGAGATCGGCGATCTGATTTCCGCGATGAACGGGAAGCGGATTTCGGCCGCGACGGCTATTGCGATGCTGGAGCCGCTGGAGAAGGAACGTGATGAGCTGGGATATGAGCGCGACCGCCACACTATCGAACAGGTGAAGGCTGCGGCGGCGACCGTTGACCTGCCTGAAGAGTTTGAGCGGCTGCCGCTTGAGCGTCAGCGGGCCGTGGTCATGAAGCACACAAAGGCGATTGTCGTGCGCCCTGCGGGCCGAGGGGCCCGTAAGTTCGACCCGAACCTCCTAGAGGTTGTGTGGGCCGCCTGAGCGGCCTCAGGGACACAGAAAGGGCCCCTGCCGCGTGGCGGGTGCCCTACGTGTTTCCTACTGCCTCGGCTTGCTCCGGTAGCCGTAGAGGCTGTGTAGCTCTTTCGTCCATTCGTCATCCCTGGCGGGGGCCGTGGCTAGCTGTCGTTCTATCCACGCTTGCATTTCCGGGGCGCGTTCCTCGGTGGGTGTGTAGCGGCTCAATGCGGGTCTTCGAATTTAGTGGGGGTGCGCCTCCCGTCGACTGCGTCGGGTGGTTGCACAGCGTGACCGGAGTCGCTGGTTCTCGCGGTTGCGGAAGCCGAAGGCGTTACGCGCTTCGAGCTTGATGAGGCGGTTGTTGCCTTCGGAGGCGGCGTTGGTGATGCCGGTGGCCAGGTAGGTCTCGATGCCGTCCCACCACTGCTCGACGGTCTCGGCGAGGGTGAGGAGTTCGGGCAGGTGGGCGTGGTCGGCGACGTGGGCGAAGAAGCGGTGACGGGCGGTGGAGATCGCGGAGCGGTCCGGGGTGACGTGGGTGCGGCTGACGGCCAGGTGGAGAAGGTCGCGCAGGAGTTCCTTGGCCTGCCAGGCCGCGTAGATCTGTCGGCCGTAGGTCCCCATGTACTTCAACTCGGTCTTGAGGGAGGTTAGTTGGTCTTGGGTGAGGTCTTCCTTGTTGCGGCGCAGGAGTTTGCGGACGGTGTAGATGCCGTCGCCCTTGCGGGCCCGGCGGCCGTGCTGTTTCCAGGTGAGGCGTCGGCGCAGGTCGGCGAGGTGGCGCTGGGCGAGTTGCACGATGTGGAAGCAGTCCACCACCACGGCTGCGTGGGGCAGGGCGCGGTGGACGGCGGCGCGGAAGGTGGAGCACAGGTCGATGGCGACGTAGCGGACCTGCTCACGCCAGGAGGCGGGCTGGGCACTGAGCCAGTCGGCGACCGATGTCGCGTTGCGGCCCTCGACCTGGCCGAACAGTCCTTGCCCGCCGATCGCGTCGACGAAGCCGATATGCCAGGCGTTCGCCACCAGTTCCCACTTGCCGGTGGAGGGGTTCTGCTTCCACACCGGCTTGCCCCGCCGGGTCTCGTCGATCCCGACCGCCTCGGTCGCCGGCGGCGTCTCGGGCAGGACCGTCGCGGTGTAGTCCTCGAAGCATCGCTGCACGACGGGCCAGCTCAAGGACAGGTCGCGGCCGGCCTGCACGACGGTGCGGGAGCCGTCCCAGACCGCGGCCCCCGCCGCCCGGCGCAGCGCGGTGGTGGTGCGCATCCCGGCGGGCACCGCACGTATCGCCTCGGTGAACGAGCCGCGCGGGCAGGCCGCTTCGGTGCAGTACCAGCGCGCCTTGCGCCACCGGATACTCACCGGGCGTCCCCCGCAGGGCAGGTGCCGGGGCCGGGTGGTGCGGTACCCCTTCAGCCGGGCGGCGAAGACCTCGCACGAGGGACAGGCCCGGGCGGACTCCTCGGCCGTGATCACGTACACCGTCGAACCTACCGCCCCGTCGTCCTTGACCTTGATCACACCCACCCCCTCCAGCCCCAGAAGTCGCGTGGCCGCCTCGTTGATCCCGGTATCGTCGATGTCCAAGCCCGTGGGGTTTCATGATCGGTTGCGTAGAGAACAATCATGATCACGAAGGCCCGCGGGCTCCTTACGTCCGGGGCACTCGCTCCCCATCCACCTCACGCAGCGTGACCGGCCAGCCCGCCCATCACCACCGCACCCCCATCAAGTTCGAAGACCCTAGTTAGTAGTGGCACGAACGCTGCCAGCTCTTCATCCTTCGGCGGGGTTTCGCCGTCCAGAATGGACCGCACCAGGGCGGCCAGAACGTGGCCGCTCTCTACGTCATCCCTGTCTGTAATGCGCTCCAGCACTCCACCGGGGGCGGGACTTACGAAGACGCTTTTCCCGAATGTGTCACGCCCCATGTACCGGGGCTGGGCGCTGCCTCCCCAGGAAGCGCCCAGGGAGTCTCTGTGAGTGCCGGTGTGCTCAGCGCCCAGGACGCACGGGAAGCGTTCCAGCCTTCCCGTGTCGCCGCAGTTCGACCGCTCTTCGGGGGGTGTCACGTTAGGCTCGGTCATGCCGACTCCTATTCAGTCGGTGAGCCCCGGCGCAGAAGCTCATCCCTTCCCGCCGGGGCGTCCTGTTGGTACACCACGGTACGCCACGGGTAACAGCGGTGCACCATGGTCCACCTATGCGGTCCCTGGTGTACCGCGCGAGGCTTAAAGGGTGGCCGAGTACGAGTGGCAGCGCGTAGCGCGCGAGATTGGCAGCGACATTGATTCGGGGCGCATCCCGCCGGGTGGTGCGCTGCCCGGCATTCTGCGCCTGGCCGAGCAATACGGCGTAGCGGATCACACGGTTCGCCGTGCGCTACGCGAGCTTCGGGAACAGGGGCGGATTGAAACCCTCCCGCATAAGGGCTCGTTCGTCGTTGGCCCTAACTAGAGCCTCACCAGCGGCTGTTGAGCCGTCTGCGGGCCTCGGGTGACCCCAGGTGGCATCGGGTGGCGAAAGAGCCCCCGGCCGTCGGCCAGGGGCTCTCTGGTGGTGCTGCGGGTCAGGACAGGGTGGTCACGTCAAGCTGGCCCAACCTGTGCGCTTCGCGAATCTTCTTCTTGTCGAACTTGCCCACGCTCGTCTTCGGCACCGCCTCGACGATCGTCCAGCGCTCCGGGAGCTGCCACTTGGCGATGCGGGCCTCCTCGGCGAGGAAGGTGCGCAGGGTCTCGAAGTCGGCGGTGGCGCCCTCCCTGAGGACGACGGTGGCCAGCGGGCGCTCGCCCCACTTGTCGTCGGGGACGGCGACCACGGCGGCCTCGGCGACGTCCGGGTGGGACATCAGCGCGTTCTCCAGCTCGACGGAGGAGATCCACTCGCCGCCGGACTTGATGACGTCCTTGGCGCGGTCGGTGAGGGTGAGGAAGCCCTCGGGGGAGATCGTCCCCACGTCCCCCGTCTTCAGCCAGCCGTCCTCGCTGAACTTGTCGGCGGGGCGCAGCGGTTCGGCGTCGGGACCGTTGTAGTAGGCACCGGCGATCCACGGGCCGCGCACCTCCAGCTCGCCGGCCGACTCGCCGTCCCAGGGGAGGCGCTCGCCGCCGGGACCGGTGAGGCGTGCCTCGACGCCCGCCGCGAAGCGGCCCTGGGTGAGGCGGTAGGCGAACTCCTCCTCGGTGCCGGCCGCGTGGGCCGGCGGGCGGGCCACCGTGCCCAGGGGGGAGGTCTCCGTCATGCCCCAGGCGTGGCAGACCCGCATGCCGAGCTGGTCGAAGGCCTTCATGAGGGAGGGCGGACAGGCGGAGCCGCCGATGGTGACCTGGGTCAGGGAGGAGACGTCACGCGGCTTGTTCGTCAGCTCGCCGAGCAGGCCCTGCCAGATGGTGGGGACGGCGGCCGCGTGCGTCGGCTTCTCCCGCTCGATCATCTCGGCCAGCGGGGCGGGCTGGAGGAAGCGGTCCGGCATCAGCAGGTTGACGCCGGTCATGAAGGTGGCGTGCGGCAGGCCCCAGGCGTTGACGTGGAACTGGGGGACCACGACCAGCGAGGTGTCCTGGTCGGTCAGGCCCATCGACTCGGTCATGTTGACCTGCATGGAGTGCAGGTAGATCGAGCGGTGGCTGTACACCACGCCCTTGGGGTCGCCGGTCGTGCCGGAGGTGTAGCACATGGCGGCGGCCTGGCGTTCGTCCAGCTCCGGCCAGTCGTACGCGGTCGGCTTCCCGGCGATCAGCTCCTCGTACTCGTGCACGGGGATGCCGGCGTCCGCCAGCAGGGAACGGTCACCGGGGCCCGCGACCACGATGTGCTGGAGGGTCTTGAGGTGCGGCAGCAGCGGGGCGAGCAGCGGCAGCAGGGAGCCGTTGGCGATGACGACCCGGTCGGCGGCGTGGTTCACGATCCAGGCCAGCTGCTCGGCGGGCAGGCGCAGGTTGAGCGTGTGCAGCACCGCGCCCATGGAGGGGATCGCGAAGTAGGCCTCGGTGTGTTCCGCGTTGTTCCACATGAGGGTCGCGACGCGGTCGTCGTCCCGTACTCCGAGCTCGCGCAGGGCGTGCGCCAGCTGGGCGGCGCGGGCGCCGATCCGGGCGAAGCTGCGGCGGTGCGGCTCGCCCTCACCCGTCCAGGTGGTCACCTGCGACGCGCCGTGGATCGTCGACCCATGGGCCAGGATCCTCGAGATCAGCAGCGGTACGTCCTGCATCGTGCTCAGCACGGCGTCCTCCCAAGGCGACATTGCCTGCGCGGCGGAATGGGCTGCGCCGATTCTGCGCACATACCGTGTGGTATGTCACTAGGGGAACGAAAAATTCCGGTGTTTGCGGGCCTATCTCACCAGGCCGAGCTCGGGATCCTCGCGGAGTTTGCCGAGCGCCCGCGACACCGCCGACTTCACCGTACCGACGGACACCCCGAGCACCTCGGCCGTCTGGGCCTCGCTCAGGTCCTCGTAGTACCTGAGGACGACCATCGCCCGCTGCCGGGCGGGCAGCTTGCCGATCGCCCGCCACATCGCGTCGTGCAGCGCCTGCCGCTCGGCCGGGTCCTCCCCGCCGGGCACCGGCTCCGGCTCGGGCAGTTCGTCGCACACGAACTCGTCGACCTTGCGCTTGCGCCACTGCGACGTGCGCGTGTTCAGCAGCGCCCGGCGGACGTAGCCGTCCAGCGCGCGGTGGTCCTCGATCCGCTCCCACGCCACGTACGTCTTCGTCAGCGCGGTCTGCAGCAGGTCCTCGGCGTCGCTCGGGTTCGCGGTCAGCGACCGGGCGGTTCGCAGCAGCACCGGCTGGCGGGCCCTGACGTACGACGAGAACGACGGGTACGGCCGGGTCTGCCTCGCTGGTGCAGCGACGGCCGACGCGCTGGTGCAGACGGGTGTGGTCATGGGCTCCACGCTAGGAGCGACCCCTGTCCCCGCGGATCGGCCCCAGGTCCCGAAGCGGGATCCGCCTCAGGTTGTAGGGGTGGGGCGGGCTCCACCTCCTGAAGGTGGACGGACGGCCCCCACGTACTACGGGTTCACCCCGGCGGGCTCAGCCGTCCGCGGCCAGGACCAGCCCCGACGTCGGCACTCCCGTGCCCGCCGTCACCAGGACCCGGGCCGCCCCCGGTATCCGGTTGACCGCCGTGCCCCGCAGCTGGCGCACGCCCTCCGCCACCCCGTTCATCCCGTGCAGATACGCCTCACCCAGCTGGCCGCCGTGCGTGTTCAGCGGCAGCTCCCCCGAGGCCACGAAGTCCGCCCCCTCCCCTCTGCCGCAGAACCCGAACTCCTCGAGCTGCATCAGCACATACGGGGTGAAGTGGTCGTACAGGATCCCGACGTCGATGTCGGCCGGGCTCAGCCCGGAGGTCCGCCACAGCCGACGGGCCACCACGCCCATCTCGGGCAGGCCGGTCAGGTCGTCGCGGTAGAAGCTGGTCATCTGCTCCTGCGCCCGGCCCGCGCCCTGGGCGGCCGCCGCGATCACGGCGGGCGGGTGCGGCAGGTCGCGGGCCCGCTCCACCGAGGTCACCACCAGCGCCTGCCCGCCGTCCGTCTCCTGGCAGCAGTCCAGCAGTCTCAGCGGCTCCACGATCCAGCGCGAGGCGGCATGGTCGGCGAGCGTGATCGGGCGGCCGTGGAAGTACGCCGCCGGGTTGGTCGCCGCGTACCGGCGGTCCACGACGGCCACGTGCCCGAAGACCTCGGGTGTCAGCCCGTAGGCGTGCAGATAGCGCTGTGCCGTCATCGCCACCCAGGAGGCCGGGGTGAGCAGCCCGAAGGGCAGTCCCCAGCCGAGTGCCACGCCCTCCGCCGACGGCTCCCGGTGCCGCACTCCCGCGCCGAAGCGGCGCCCCGACCGCTCGTTGAAGGCCCGGTAGCAGACCACCACCTCGGCCACCCCGGCGGCGACGGCGAGCGCCGCCTGCTGAACGGTCGCGCAGGCCGCCCCGCCGCCGTAGTGCACACGGGAGAAGAAGGACAACTCGCCCATACCGCAGGCCTGGGCCACGGTGATCTCCGGGCTGGTGTCCATCGTGAACGTCACCATCCCGTCCACCTCGCCCGGCGTCAGGCCCGCGTCGTCCAGCGCGGCCCGCACCGCCTCCACCGCCAGCCTGAGCTCGCTGCGGCCCGAGTCCTTGGAGAACTCCGTCGCTCCGATGCCGACGACGGCCGCCCGCCCGCCGAGGGCGTCCCCCGCCCGCCCGCTCATGCCGCACGCTCCGGTGGCACGGTGAGCGTCACCGTGCCGGTCACATGGCGTCCGATGCCGTTCTCCCCGACGACGCGGACCGTGGCGGTGGTGCCGTCCACCTCCTCCACCGTGCCCGACAGCACCATCGTGTCGCCGGGGTGGTTGGGCGCCCCCAGCCGGATGGCCACCGTGCGGAGCACGGCCGCGGGGCCGAAGTGGTCCGTGACGTACCGGCCGACCAGACCGTTGGTCGTCAGGATGTTCATGAAGACGTCCGGAGACCCCTTGCGCCGCGCCAGCTCGGGATCATGGTGCACGTCCTGGTAGTCCCGCGACGCGATCGCACCCGCCACGATCAGCGTGCGCGTGATCGGGATCTCCAGCGGGGGCAACTGCGCGCCGGCCTTCACCTCCGTCATGCCTCACTCCCCACTCGCGATCGACTCCCCCGATTCCCGCAGCACTTCGCCGCCGCATGCCGGGCAGGCGTCCGTGCCGGTGGCCGCCGGCCGCTCGGGCGCGGCCGGGCCGCCGAAGACCCGCGCGGCCGGTTCCCGGGCCCCGGCCCGCGCCCCGGTGCACACGAAGTCCATGTCAGGCCCCGCTCTCCAGGACCCGGAACACCGGCAGCACCAGCGCACCCCGGTCGGCCCCGGCGCCCCCGGCGTCCGCGCCGTCCCCGCCGTCTTCGCCGTCTTCGCCGTCTTCGCCGTCTTCGTACCGCCGGAACTCGACCCGGACCGGAAGGCCGATGCGCACCTTGTCGTACGGCACCCCGACCACGTTGCTCACCATCCGCACGCCTTCCGTCAGTTCGACGAGACCGACCGCGTAGGGACCCGCCGCGCCGGCGCCCTGACCGGACTCCGTGAACGCCGGGAACGGCGGGTGGTGCATCACGACGTAGGAGTAGACCGTGCCCTCGCCACCCGCCTCCACGGTGTCCCAGTCCAGGCAGCCGCAGGCGTTGCAGCCCGGCAGCCAGGGGTGGCGCAGGGTGCCGCAGCCCGTGCAGCGCTGGATGAGCAGCCGGTGCTCGGCGACGCCCTGCCAGAAGCCGGCGTTGTCGCGGTTGACCACCGGGCGGGGGCGGCGGGCCGGGGGATTCCCGGGGGCCCTTCGCCGGGCCGGGGCGTACTTGAGGATGCGGAAACGGTGCGTGCCCGCCAGGTCGCCGGCCACGCGCACGTCCGTGCGGGTCGTGACGAAGTACCCCGTGCCGAGCTTCGTCGTCTTCCGCTCCGAGACCGACTCGATCACCGTGTCGAAGGTGACCTCGTCCCCCGGCCGCAGGGGCCGCAGGTACTCCTGCTCGCAGTCGGTGGCGACCACCGAGGTGCAGCCCGCCTCGTCCAGCAGGCCGAGCAGTTCGTCGTACGCGTCCGTGCGTCCCTCGTGGCCGGAGAGGCCGCCCATGATCCAGGCCTGGAGCATGGTGGGCGGGGCGACGGCGTCCGGCCCGGTGTACGCCGGGTTGGTGTCGCCCATCGCCTCGCACCAGTGCCGGATCATCGGCCGGTTGACCGGGTCCTTGCCGACGCCGGCCACGGTGGCCGCCCGCCCCTCGTAGCCGCGGAGCCGCTCCAGCAGCCCGGCGTCCGACTCCCCGGCGGGCGCGGTCACCGCCGCCCCCTCCTCGCCCCGAGCCGCATCGCCGCGACGGTCTCCCGCTGCACCCCGCTCACCCCGCCCCGAACGTGTTCGTCTTCGCCGCCCCGTTCAGTTTCTGACTGTCCGTCAGATACGGACGGGTGTCAAGGTCGCCCTCAGGCAGGCATGGGGAAACGCCTGCGCGGCGGCACCGAAGCACCGCCGCGCAGACGCGTCACGTCCCCGCCGAGCACACACCGCCAGGGACTTGTCCCCCCTTTCCCCCTGACCCCCCTGATCCCCCCCCCCGCACCCCCTCCGGGCTTACCGCGGGCGAGCGAAGCGGATGGCGACGCTCCCGTCCCCTTGCTGGATCCGGGCGAGCCCCGTGGTGGAGACGGCGGCGAGAACGGGGGCGGTACGGATGCTTGCCATGGTGTTCCTCCAGAACAGGCACGGAAAACAGGTGCGTGAAGTACGACTGTCGCCAAAGGCAGTTGGCCGACCACCCCGGCGGTTGTGCACGGCACGACGTCGCGCATCCAGAGTTGCCCACCACACCCCCGGCGAAGCTCCCCGGAAGCCGCATTAGCACGCAAGCGTGAAGACAGGCCGATAAACCCCTTTTGCGACCCTTGCGCCACCGAAGGGGCGGACCAGGGCAGGAGGGGACACGGTGGCGATCAAGCACCGCGAGCGGCGAATCGTTCCGGCGCCAGCGCGGCCGACCACCCCGTACGGCCGACGGCACGGCGGGCCACACCCCGACCCTCTTCCCTTTTTCGAACACGCGTACGACCATCAACACATGGCCACCACCGACCGGCAGGCCACGACGCCGGCCCTCGCACACGCCCTGTCAGCCGCCGAACGCGGCCTGGCCGTCATCCCCCTGTCCCGCGCCAAGCTCCCGGCCCTGCGCTCGCCCCACCACGACGACCCCGCCGGCCCCGCCTGCCGCGGCGCGTGCGGACGCTTCGGCCACGGCGTGTACGACGCCTCCAGTGACCCGGCACGCATCCGCGAGCTGTTCGCCGCCGCACCCCGGGCCACCGGTTACGGCATCGCCTGCGGCCTGCCCCCGCACCACCTGATCGGCGTCGACCTCGACACCAAATCGGGCACGGACTCCTCGGCCGCCCTGCGTGAGCTGGCCCTGCGCCACCTGTTCACGATCCCCGAGACGGTCGTCGTCATCACCCCCAGCGGCGGCCGCCACCTCTGGCTGACCGGCCCGCCCGACGTCGTCGTGCCGAACTCGGCCGGACGGCTGGCCCCCGGCATCGACATCCGCGGGGCCGGCGGCTACCTCGTCGGCCCCGGCTCACGCACCGACCACGGCGTCTACTCCACCGCCCCCGGCACCGCCCACCTCGCCCCCGCCGCCTGCCCTCCGGCCCTGCTCCGCCTGCTCCTCCCGGCCCCGCGCGCGCCGCAGCACGCCCCGCCGTCCACCGGGCACCACGGCCAGGGGCTGATCCAGTTCGTCCTCGCCGCCCACGAGGGCCAGCGCAACACCCGTCTCTTCTGGGCCGCCTGCCGCGCCTACGAGAACGGCATCGGCCCCGCCCTCCTCGCTCCGCTGGTCGACGCGGCCGTCCGTACGGGCCTGCCCGAACGCGAGGCCCGTGCGACGATCGCCTCGGCAGCCCGCATGACCGGCCGGCGCCCGTGAGACGCCCTCCGGCACCGGGAGATCACCGCAGAGCGCGGCAACGGTCAGGACAGCCTCCGGCGGGGGCGCTCAGGCTCCGAGATGGAGGGGGCGCCGTTCGCGAGTGCCGGCCGAGTGTGGCGTGCGCGGAGAGCTCCCGCCCTTGTGTCTCCAGGTCGCCGATGGAAGGGTCCTGGCCCAGGCACGGCGGCCCATCCCAGGGAGAGGGACTCACCATGACTTACGGCTGCATCGCCTCGATGAAAACCCGGCCCAGTTCCCACGACGAAGTCGTTTCCATCGTGCTGAGCGGTGTGGACGGTCTCCGCCAGGCGGGATGCCACCTCTACGTGGTCAGCGTGTCCGCCGACGATGACGTGACGATCTGGGTGACCGAGGTCTGGGAGAGCAAGGAACATCACGATGCGTCGCTAGAGCTGCCGGAGACAAAAGCTGCCATCGGCAAGGCGATGCCGATGCTGACGGGAGAGTTCACCAGGCAGGAGTTGTCCGTCATGGGCGGGCTGGGACTTGAGAACCGAGCCGCAGGGACCGTTGGTCGACCTTGACGGGCCCCTGTGATCGACCTCATGAGGATGAGGCCATGACCGTGCCCCACTCGTGCCCGATCGACCGGGAACCCACGGGGAACGCCGGACAGACACGGTAGCCGGGCACCAGAACGGCCCCTGACCAAACACCCAGGTCAGGGACCGTTCTCACTGCTCATCGCGCGGAGGCGGTGGGATTTGAACCCACGGTGACATCGCTGCCACGACGGTTTTCAAGACCGTTCCCTTCGGCCGCTCGGGCACGCCTCCCCGCGCCGCGCGTGATCGGCGGCGCGGGGACAAGAGTAACGGGTGGGCACGCGCGCGTGGGTGTCAGTTGTCTCCGACGCGGGAGCCCAGGGTGAGGTCGGCCGTGTGCTCCTTGCCGTCGCGCTTGTAGGTGATCGTCACCTTGTCGCCGGGCTTGTGGGTCCAGATCTCGCCGATCAGGGTCGGGCCGGAGTCGATGACGTGGTCGTCGAGCTGGGTGATGACGTCACCGGGCTTGAGGCCGGCCTTGTCCGCGGGGCCGCCGGACTCGACCGGGGAGGCGCCGGCCGCGCCCTGGTCGGTGATCTTCGCGCCGTCCGTGCTCTCCTCCAGGGAAACGGACGCGCCGATCTTGGCGTAGACGGGCTTGCCGGTCTTGATCAGCTGCTGGGCGACGTACTTGGCCTGGTTGATCGGGATGGCGAAGCCCAGGCCGATGGAGCCGGACTGGCCGGAGCCGCCCAGACCGCCGCTGCCGGTGGACTGGATCGCGGAGTTGATGCCGATCACCGCGCCGGAGGCGTCCAGCAGGGGGCCGCCCGAGTTGCCGGGGTTGATGGAGGCGTCGGTCTGCAGGGCGCTCATGTAGGACGCCTTGCTGGTGGAGCTGCCGTCGCTGGAGGCCACCGGGCGGTTCTTGGCGCTGATGATGCCGGTGGTGACCGTGTTGGACAGGCCGAAGGGGGCGCCGATCGCGATGGTCTCGTCGCCGACGGCCACCTTGTCGGAGTCGCCGAGGGCGAGCGGGTTGAGGTCGGAGGGGGCGTTCTTGAGCTTGATGACCGCCACGTCGTAGCCCTGCGCGTGGCCGACGATCTCCGCGTCGTACTTCTTGCCGTCCGGGAAGGTCGCGGTGAGCTTGCCGCCGTCCACCGCGTCCGCCACCACGTGGTTGTTGGTGACGATGTGTCCCTGCTTGTCGAAGACGAACCCGGTACCCGTGCCGCCCTCGCCGCTGGTGCTCTCCGCCTCGATGGTGACCGTGCTGGGCAGCGCCCTGGCGGCCACGTTGGCGATCGTGCCGGGCGCGCGCTTGACCTGCGAGGCGCTGCTGGAGGCCGAGACGGTGGTGGAACCGGTGTCGTCGTTGTTCTTGGCCAGGGTGTAGCCGAGGCCGCCGCCCAGGCCGCCCGCGACCAGCGCGGCCGCCAGGACCGCCGCGACCAGCCCGCCGCGCCCGCGGCCGGACTTCGGCGCGGGCTGCTGGTACGCGGAGCCCCAGCCGGGACCCGGTCCGTCACCGCCGTGGCCCGCACCGCCGTAGCCGGCGCCGGCTCCCCCGTCGGCGTACGAGGGCGTCACGGGGGGCGGGGGCGGCCAGGAGCCGTCGGGCGCGGGTCCAAAGGCGTGCTGCCCGTCCTGAGCGAAGCCCTGGGGCGCCTGCACCGCGCTCTGCTCCGGCGTGCCGGGGGTGCCCTGCGGCACCGGCGGGAGCGGAGCGGTCGGCGCGCTCCCGTCGGGCGCGGCTGCCTGCGGGGAAGCACCGGGAGTCGCCACCGGCACTGGAGGTGCGGACGGGGCAGGGGGTACCGCGGTGCCCTCGTTCTCGGTGCTCACAGGTCTTCTCCTCGATCCACGGCTGTTGTTCTCCGTCGCACTCGGTCACGCTCGTTCACGCTTGTCGTCGACCCGGCGCGCTGCAGCTGTGCATGTGCTTTTTGTACGTCTCAGCTTTTCCCACGGGCCGTCAGAGCACCATAAGCGGTGGCTGTGGGTCCGCGACTATTCCTTATATCCGACATTGGGGACGGAGTGGCCGCATCCCCGGAACATCTCAGGCGGTTCTCAGATACGTGCGTACCCCTTCGCGGTGGCACCATGACGCGGTGACCACCCACGCACGACAGCACCACATCCAGGTCGTCGCCCACCGGGGGGCCTCCGAGGACGCCCCCGAGCACACCCTGGCCGCGTACCGCAAGGCGATCGAGGACGGCGCGGACGCCCTCGAGTGCGACATCCGGCTGACCGCGGACGGCCACTTGGTCTGCGTCCACGACCGCCGCGTCAACCGCACGTCCAACGGACGCGGGGCGGTGTCGGCCCTGGAGCTCGCCGACCTGGCCGCGCTGGATTTCGGCTCGTGGAAGACCCGCGAGAGCTGGCGCGTACGCGACGAGGAGCCCGACTGGGAGCACCGGCCCGAGGACCGCGAGCACACCTCCGTACTGACCCTGGAACGACTGCTGGAGCTGGTCGTCGACTCCGGGCGCCGGGTGGAGCTCGCCATCGAGACCAAGCACCCCACACGCTGGGCCGGACAGGTCGAGGAGCGGCTGCTGCCGCTCCTGAAGCGGTTCGGCCTGGCCACCCCGGCCTCGGCCGCCGAGTCGCCGGTGCGCGTCATGAGCTTCTCGGCCCGCTCGCTGCACCGGGTGCGGGCGGCGTCGCCGACGCTGCCGACGGTGTACCTGATGCAGTTCGTCTCGCCCCGGCTGCGCGACGGACGGCTGCCCGCCGGTGTCCGGATCGCGGGCCCCTCGATCCGGATCGTGCGCAACCATCCGGCCTACATCGAGCGGCTGAAGCGGGCCGGCCACCAGGTGCACGTGTGGACCGTGGACGAGCCCGAGGATGTCGACCTCTGTGTCGGACTGGGCGTCGACGCCATCATCACCAACCGCCCGCGCGCGGTACTGGACCGGCTCGGCCGCAGGCCCTGATCCCGTCGCGGACCTTGACCCGGCCGTCCGCCTGCAGCATCCTCCTTTCTCGGCCACACCAACGATTTCCAGCCACCCCCTCACGGGGAGTGCTCCGGCGCGTTCGATGCGTATTCGATCGTGATGAATGCGTCACCGGAAGAGGATTGGCCGGTTTCCGGTACAGGCCAAAGGGGCATCCACACCGTGGCGTGGGGCGAAGGAGGTCTCGGGGGTGGCGTTGGTGGTGGCACAGGAGGTGCCCACGTCGTCGAGCATGGCCGTACCCCATGGCCCTGCGGGCGTGGGGGAAGCCAGACACCGGATGCGCGCTCAGCTGCGCAGGGGTGGGGTGTCGGAAACGGTCATCGACGATGCCGTTCTGATTCTTTCCGAACTTTTGAGCAATGCCTGCAAGCACGGTCGTCCCTTGGGGGACGCCGCCGTCGGCGACGGCGACGTACGGGCCGCGTGGCAGGTGGACCCGCGGGGCCGCCTCGTCGTGGAGGTGACGGACGGCGGTGGCCCGACCCGCCCGGCTCCGGCCACCCCTTCGGTGACCGCGCACGGCGGTCGCGGTCTGAACATCATCACCGCGCTGGCCGACGACTGGGGCGTCCGGGACGACGCCCGGGGTGAGGTCACGGTGTGGGTGGTGGTCCACGAGCACGTGCACGATCCGGACGCCGCGCGCCGCCGGGAGGACTTCGCCGCCCGCATCACCGCGCCCCCGGTCTCGGCGATGGCCGCCGAACTGGACTTCGCAGACGTGTTCGACGACCTCGGCTGAACCCGCCGACGGCCGACGAGCCGGGACGGACCCGGTCGGCCACCAGGGTTCCGGCCGGCCGGCACAGTTGCCTGCCGGCCACCACCGTTCCGGCCGGCCGGCGCAGTTCCCGGTCGGCCGCCCCGGCCGGGCCTGGGCCACGCGCGGGCCTGGTCACACCCGGTCACCTGCCGCTTCGCCGCACGGCCCCGTTCCATGGCCGCCGTCGGCCGGGCGGCCGGCACCACGCCGGGCCCGTGTCGCTCCGTGGTCGGCGGCGGCCACGAGTTCACGTTGTCCACAGCTCCCCGTCGGCCGCCGCGTGAGCGGCTAGGCTCGCGCCCGTACCAGAAGAGCCGTAACCGGGAGACACCCACGATGGGCAAGAAGCGACCCCAGACAAAGGCCAAGCGGCCGCAGCTCACCGAGGGCGCCCGCGCCGGAGGCGCTGATGGTGAGATTCCGGTCGTCGGCGCCCGCGAGCCCTGCCCCTGCGGCAGCGGCCGCCGCTACAAGGCCTGCCACGGCCGGGCCGCCGCGCACGCCGTGACCGAGCTGGTCCAGCGGCCCTTCGAGGGGCTGCCGGGCGAGGGCGACTGGGTGGCGCTGCGCGAACTGGTGCCCGCCGCCACGGTCGAGCTGACCCTGAAGGGCGGCCTGCCCGAGGACGTACCGTCGGTCACGCTCGCCACGGTGCTGCCGATGGCCTGGCCGGCTCTGCGCCGCGACGACGGCTCGGTCCTGCTCGGCCTGCAGAACGACACGGCGTCCGGTGACATCAGCCGCGACCTCGCCGACACCCTCCAGCGCGCGCTCACCGCCGAGCCGGGTACGCCGGTGCAGGGCCGCCGTGCCCCGGCCGACGGTCCGCGGCTGCAGGACCTGATCGACCCCGAGGGTGCCTTCGAGCCAGTGGTGCACAGCGGCTTCGAGTTCTGGGTGCCGGACCCGGAGAACGCCACGCCCGAGGTGAGCGCCTCCCTGGAACGCGCCAACGCCGCCGCCATCCCCACCGTGAAGCTGACCGGTGTGGATGCCGCGTACTGGTGCGAGACGCCGGAGAAGAACCACCTGCGCTGGGTCATGCCGCACCCCGAGGAGCAGCTTCTGGACGCTCTTGCCCGGCTGCACGCGGCGGGCCGGTCGAACCTCGGGGAGGGCACCCGGCTGGTGGGTTCCTTCCGTGCCCACGGGCTCACCGTGCCGGTCTGGGACCTGCCGAGCGGGGTCGGCGCGGAGGACGTGGAGAAGCCGGCCGCCGAGTTCGCCGAGCGCCTCGCCGCCGCCCTGGCCTCGGACGCGCCGCTCACCGCGGACGAGCGCCGGGCACGCGGCGGGCTCACCAACCGACAGGTCACGCTCAGCTGACGCACAGCCGACGAACTCGCCGCGGCTGACCGGCCGGGGGGCCGCGGCCCGGGCGGCCAGCCCCGGTCGGGAGAGCCCCC
>NZ_JBEXLP010000068.1:0-41105 GCF_040610035.1 Streptomyces sp. NPDC004542 | reverse complement strand
ACCGGCGGGCGCGGACGCCCGGCGGGTCGCACGGCGACGCGGACGCGCGGCGGGCGCGGCCTCCTCCACGGCGGCCGGAGCCTCGGCGATCTCCGCCTCGGCGGCCACCTTCTCCTCGACCTCGTCGACGTCGGCGGCCGGTACGGCCGGCGCGGTGACCTCGGCCGGGGTGTCGGCCCCGGCGGGCGGACCCGCGGGGCGGGAAGCGGCACGGCGCCGACGGCGCGGCGGCAGGGTGTCGCTGGGGCTGTTGAGTTCGGAACCCTCGGTGGGTTCGGTCGGTTCGAGCATGCGGGCGTTTCTCCCGTCAGGCCCCCGGGCGCCGCGCCTGGTCCGGCGTCGATCTCGTCGACCGCCGTTGACGTCCGCGGCTCGCGCGGTGCGCGGTGCCGCCGTCCGCGGCACGGTCGCCGCACGGGAGCTCTCTGTGTCCTGTCTCGCCGGTTCCGTATGCCTTGTCGCGTACGGCCTGGCGAAAGTCTTCTGTGTCGGTGCGCTGCCCGACCCAGGTGGCTCCCGAGTACGAGGGCTGCGCTACGACGTCCGTCCCTACGCGGGACCTTCCGTCACCGGCGCTGTCGCGGCGGCAGCGGGAACGGCCGTTGTGAGGGCCTCCGCCGCCTCGCGGTCGGGCGCGAGCGGGTCGGTCACCGTGCCGGTCTCTTCATCGAGCAGCCCCTGCGCCAGCCTGGTCACCGCTGCGGGGACCGGCGGCGCCAGGTCGGCCACGGCGCGGAGACCGGACAGGACGTCGTCGGGTCGTACGGCAGGCGTCACGTGCCGAACAACCAGCCGCAGTATCGCACAGGGCTGGTCGCTCGGCCTATCGGCCTGCTGACTCTGTGTTGTCGCTCTCTCCAGGCTCTCCAGGTTCACGACCGCGGGTCGAGCGTCGAAGGTGCGGACGCCGTTCTTGGTCATGCGCTGGACCTCGACGGCACCGGCCCCGTTGAAGGCCGCCACCGCCCGCCCGGCTTCGGCCGGGTCGACGCCGTCCAGCCTGAGCTCCCACACGGAAGCCGTCAGCCGGTCGGCGAGTCCCGACGTCCGCGCCTCGACCGCGTCGACGATGTCGAGCCCGAGGGGCAGCGACTCGTCGAGGAGGACGCGCAGCGTCTTTGGATCGCGGTGCTCGACGAGAGCGATCTCCAGGTACTCCGCCTCACTGCCCGTGCCGGTGGGTGCGGCATTGGCGTACGACACCTTCGGGTGCGGCGTGAACCCGGCCGAGTACGCCATCGGCACCTCGGCACGGCGCAACGCACGCTCGAAGGCGCGCTGGAAGTCACGGTGGCTGGTGAACCGGAGGCGGCCGCGCTTGGTGTAGCGCAGTCGGATGCGCTGCACCGCGGGTGCGGGCGGCGGGCCTTCGGGCTGTCGCTTGCCCAGTGTCCTAGTCCTTCGTGAGAGCGGTGGTACTGCCACCAAGAGTACGTGCCGCGGGCGCCGTGGGTTCCCGCCGGTCCCCCGGCCCGGGTCGCCGGGGTTCACCGAAGAGCATCCGGCGGACGTCGGCACGCGCCTGCCGGACGGTCTCCCGGGCGGTGTCCAGCGTCTGCCGGACGGCCCGTCCCGCGGCCCGCGCGGCCTCGGCGGCGGGCCGCAGCAGCAGGTCCCGCACGACGTGCCCGACCGGAGTGAGGACGGTCCGGTACACCCGTCGCGCCGGTTCCACGAGGATCCACCGCAACAGCGTCCCCAGGCCCCGCCCGACGGCGCGCGAGACATGCCCCGCGACCCGCCAGGCGTGCCCGAGCGCGGCCCCGGCCTCCCGTCCGACGACGGCGAGGACCCGGCCGGCCGGCACGAGCACCCGGCGCCACAGGGCGAGCGCGGGCAGGACCAGCAGGACCCGGGCGGTCCAGTACAGGACGGTGCCGACACCGGCGGCGAGCAGGCCCAGCACCCGCACGACGGGCCTGAGCACCCACAGCACGGCGTGCCCGGCCGGCGTGAGCACGCGCGCGTACACCCACGCCAGGGCGTGTCCGAGAGGCGTGAGGAGGTACCGGTACAGCCGGCCCAGCGGGACCACGACCAGCGCGTACAGCAGCCGTCCGGCCGCCCTGCCGACCGGCGCCAGGCCGTACCGCCACAGGAACCGTCCGGCCGCCGCCAGCGCGTCCCAGGCCATCCGCACCGGTACGACGAGTACGAGCGCGACGATCCGCAGCGGGATCCGCACGGCGATCACGAGGCAGCCCTCGGCACGTTCGGGCGGGGGCTGCGGCGCGCGCGGGTCCGTGCCCGTGCCACCGGCCATCAGCCGACGACCTGGACGGCCGTTCCCGTCGTGGCGAAGTCCCACATCGCCTTGCCGTCCGTCGCACGCTCCCGGACGGCGCCGGTCCGCAGGCCGGGGGCGGGCGACGGCGAGGAGCCGTCCACGGCGTTGGAGAAGGCGTTGGCGGTGCCGAAGTACACGGCGTTCTCTATCCGCACGCCGTCGCTGCCGACCCCGGTCTCACGGCGGAACGTCACACGGAAGGCACCCTTGGCCGGCGCCACCGTCCCCGGCCAGACGCCGAACGTCCGCTGGACCTTCCCGTCGGCCCCGACCAGCCACACCCGCTGCTGCCCCAGCGAGTACACCACGCGGCGTCCCGTTCCGGAGTCGGCGGGCACCTTGTACTGCGGGGGCTTGGGCGCGGCGGAGCGGGACGCCTTCACACTCGGCTCCGGAGAGGCGCCGCCGGCCAGTCCCCCGTCCGGAATCCCGTTCCGCGCTTGCTGGGACAGCGCGAACACCACGGCGAGCGCCGTGACCAACAGCCCGGTTATCCAGGCACCCGCGGGCACCTTACGCCTCGACACTGGACCAGTCTCCCCACACGCCCCATACGGACCTCCCCGACGTCGGCCCTCCGTGTCGGTAGATTATCCGCGCGATTGGGGTGGGAGACGAACCGCCGGCCGCCGTCGACGTCGTACGTGCTACATCGCCCGCCTTGCCCCCGCCGGGCGGGCAGCGTGGCGCGCGGTTTCCTCCCCCGATCGTCACGCCCTGGGCGGTTCGCCGCTTCTCCCGGCCGCCGACGGCCTCACCCGTGCCGGGTGAGGCGCCCCCGTGCTTGACGTGCGCAAGCTGATCCGAGCAGCGGTGACAAGGAGAGAGACCATGGCCGCGACACACCACGCACGCCCGATATCGGCCAAGCAGCACTGGGCAGCCGGTCTGATGATGTTCGGCGCCGTCATGCTGGCGATCGTCGGGGTGCTCGACATCTTCCGGGGCATCATGGGCATCGCCCAGGACAGAGTCTTCATCACGACGTCCGGATACGTCTTCCAGTACAACCTCACCGGCTGGGGCTGGGTCCACCTCGTTCTCGGGGTGGTGGCCTTCGTGGTCAGCCTGGGCCTGTTCCAGGCGGCGACCTGGGCGCGGATCGCCGGCGTGGTGATCGCCGGGTTCCTCATCATCGCCAACTTCCTCTCCCTGCCCTACTACCCGGTGTGGTCCACCCTGGCGATCGCCATCTCGGGACTCGTCATCTGGGCGCTGTGCGTAGTGCGGCCCGAGAAGCCCCAGGCCGCGTGACAGGAGCCGGCTCGAGGGTCACGGGCCGTCCGTCGGCAGCAGGTCCTGCTCGGACTTGCTTGCAACGCCGGGACGCTCACCTCCGCAACAGCGCGGGATCCGCTCGTGGCACGAACCGCTCCGGGCCGCGCGGCCGCCGCGCCCGGCGGGCTCTCGAAACCGTCGGCGCCGTCGCACCGGCCGGTCAGGCCCGGGAGGCCGGATCGCGCGGCGCGCGAAGGGCGAGCACCGCCATGTCGTCGTGCCCGTCACTGGGGTGCTCGTCGATCAGCGCGTCGACGAGGTCGGCCAGCGGCAGGTCCGCGCGGGCCGCGGCGATGGCGGCCAGGCGCCGCAGGCCCTCTTCCAGCGAGTGGTCGCGGTGTTCGACGAGCCCGTCGGTGAACAGGACCAGCGTGGCCTTCTCCGGCAGGGGATGGGTGTGGTTGTGACGCCGGGGGGTGCTGTCGACGCCGAGGGGAAGGTCGGGTGCGGCGGGCAGGAAGCGGGCCCGGTGGTCGGGGGTGATCACCAGAGGCGGGGGGTGGCCCGCGGTGCTCCAGCGCAGCATCCAGCCGGCCGACGGCGCGGGTTCGATGCGGGCGAGGCACGCGGTGGTCACGGGGTACTCCGTGATGGCCTGAAGGGTCCGGTCGAGGTGCGTGAGGACGGCGCCGGGAGAGGTACGGCGGTCGTACAGCAGGGCGCGCAGCATGTTGCGGGTCTCGGCCATGGCGGCGGCCGCGTGGAGGTCGTGTCCCACGACATCGCCGATGACGGCGGCACAGGCCCGGTCGGGAACCAGCAGGGCGTCGTACCAGTCCCCGCCGACATGATCGGGCGTGACGGCGGCCCGGTAGCCCGCCGCGGCGCCGAAGGGCTCCAGGTGGGAGGGCAGGCGCGGCAGCAGGAGCCGCTGGAAGCGCTCCGCGTCCCGCCGGAGCTGCTCGAACAGGCGAGCGTCGTCGATGGCCAGGGCCGCCGCACCGGCCAGTGCGACGAGCAGGCTCTCGTCGCGGGCGTCGAAGGGGCGCCCGTCACGCCGCTCGGAAAGGTACAGGTCCCCGTAGATCCTCCCCCGGATGATGATCGGGGCGCCCAGCAGGGTGCGCATGGGCGGATGACCGGGCGGGAGGCCCGCCGAGTCCGGGTGGTCGGCGATGCCGTCGACGCGCAGCGGCGCCGGATGGGTGATCAGATGCCCGAGCAGACCGCGGCCGCGGGGAAGCTCCACCCCGGCCAGGTCGGCCCTCTCCCGCTCCGACAGGCCCGCGGGGAGGAACAGATCGAGGTTCCGCCCCGTCTCGTCCAGTACGCCGAGCGCGCCGTAACGGGCACCGACCAGTTCCATGGCGGTGGAAGTGATCAGCTCCAGCAGGTCGGACAGCCCCACCTCGCGGCTCAGGACGGCCTCGTACAGGTCGTGCAACTCGTCCTGGGCCCGGGCCAGCGCCCTGAGCTGCTCGGCGATCCGTTCCAGCTCGACACCCAGGCGGAGCCGAGGCGCGGACGGCGGCTCGGGTTCTCGACTGTGCTCGCTCATGGTGGCCGCCCGATGCTAGGCCGTGCGCCTCAGACGCCCATTCTCCTCCACCGCCCCGCCGAGCGCCTCACCCGCCTCCGTGCGCGTGACCGCTCGAAGCGGGTGCCGGCGCGGCGTTCTTCACCGTCAGGGGCAGCAGCTTCTTGCCGGTGGGGCCGATTTGTATGGTTGTGTCCATGGCAGGGCACACCCCGCAGTCGAAGCAAGGCGTCCAGCGGCAGTCCTCGACCTCCGTCTCGTCGAGGGCGTCCTGCCAGTCCTCCCAGAGCCAGTCCTTGTCGAGGCCGGAGTCGAGGTGGTCCCAGGGGAGGACCTCCTCGTAGGCGCGCTCGCGGGTGGTGTACCAGTCGACGTCGACGCCGTGCGGGGCGAGGGCCTTGTCGGCGCAGGCCATCCAGCGGTCGTAGGAGAAGTGCTCGCGCCAGCCGTCGAAGCGGCCGCCGTCCTCGTAGACGGCGCGGATGACGCCGCCGATGCGGCGGTCGCCGCGGGACAGGAGGCCCTCGACGATGCCGGGCTTGCCGTCGTGGTAGCGGAAGCCGATCGAGCGGCCGTACTTCTTGTCGCCGCGGATCTTGTCGCGGAGCTTCTCCAGGCGGGCGTCCGTCTCCTCCGCGGAGAGCTGCGGGGCCCACTGGAACGGCGTGTGGGGCTTGGGGACGAAGCCGCCGATCGAGACCGTGCAGCGGATGTCGTTGGAGCGGGAGACCTCGCGGCCCTTGGCGATCACGTTCATCGCCATGTCGGCGATCTGCAGGACGTCCTCGTCGGTCTCCGTGGGCAGGCCGCACATGAAGTACAGCTTCACCTGGCGCCAGCCGTTGCCGTAGGCGGTGGCGACGGTCCGGATCAGGTCCTCTTCCGAGACCATCTTGTTGATGACCTTGCGCATGCGCTCCGAGCCGCCCTCGGGGGCGAAGGTGAGGCCCGAGCGGCGGCCGTTGCGCGTCAGCTCGTTCGCCAGGTCCACGTTGAAGGCGTCCACGCGGGTGGAAGGGAGCGAGAGGCCGATCTTGTCCTCCTCGTAGCGGTCCGCCAGGCCCCTGGCGATGTCGCCGATCTCCGAGTGGTCCGCGGAGGAGAGGGAGAGGAGGCCGACCTCTTCGAAGCCGGTCGCCTTCAGGCCCTTGTCGACCATGTCGCCGATGCCGGTGATCGAGCGCTCGCGGACCGGGCGGGTGATCATGCCCGCCTGGCAGAAGCGGCAGCCGCGCGTGCAGCCGCGGAAGATCTCCACCGACATGCGCTCGTGGACGGTCTCCGCGAGGGGGACCAGCGGCTGCTTGGGGTAGGGCCACTCGTCCAGGTCCATGACCGTGTGCTTGGACACACGCCACGGCACGCCCGACGTGTTGGGGACGACGCGGGCGATGCGGCCGTCGGGGAGGTACTCGACGTCGTAGAAGGCCGGGATGTACACCCCGCCGGTCTTCGCCAGGCGGAAGAGGACCTCCTCGCGGCCGCCGGGGCGGCCCTCCGCCTTCCACTCCTTGATGATCCGCGTCATGTCGAGCACGGCCTGCTCGCCGTCGCCGATGACCGCCGCGTCGATGAAGTCGGCGATCGGCTCCGGGTTGAAGGCCGCGTGGCCGCCGGCCAGGACGATCGGGTCGTCGACCGTGCGGTACTTGGACTCCAGCGGGATGCCGGCGAGGTCGAGGGCCGTGAGCATGTTCGTGTAGCCCAGCTCGGTGGAGAAGCTGAGGCCGAAGACGTCGAAGGCCTTCACCGGGCGGTGGCTGTCCACCGTGAACTGGGGGACGCCGTGCTCCCGCATCAGCGCCTCCAGGTCCGGCCACACGCTGTACGTGCGCTCGGCGAGGACGCCCTCCTGCTCGTTGAGGACCTCGTAGAGGATCATGACGCCCTGGTTGGGCAGGCCGACCTCGTACGCGTCCGGGTACATGAGCGCCCAGCGGACGTCACAGCTGTCCCAGGGCTTGACGGTCGAGTTGAGCTCACCGCCTACGTACTGGATCGGCTTCTGCACATGCGGGAGCAGGGCCTCGAGCTGTGGGAAGACCGACTCGACAGACATCGCGGGGGTTACCTTCGTGAGCTGACTGGGGGCACCCCCGGCCCGGAGGCTGGGGTGACCATCTAGCCTAACGCGGCCGGAGACCTCCCCCGTACGCCCGGAGAGACGGCCGGAGAGACAGCCGGGAAGACGGCCAGGGAAGCCGCCGGACGAAGCGGTCGGCGCGGCTCAGACGGACGCCCGCGACCGCGCCTTCTTCCAGACCTGCGGCAGCTCCTCCTCCACCGCCGCCGCACGGCGCTCCTCGTGCCCGTAGAGCAGTCCGTAGGTGAACGTGTTCTCCCCCGCCGCGTGCGCCACGGCGGACAGCTCGCGCAGGGCCAGGCGGGCCATGACGCTGTCCTGGTGGTCGCCGAGCAGCTGGGTCAGGGACTTCATGGACGTGGCCAGGGCGGCGGCCGGGTGGCCGAGGGCCGGGGTGGCCGCCTCCGCCGCGTAGCGGGTGCGCTTGGCCTTCTTGCGGGCCTCGTGCAGGGCGACGTCGCGGTCGTGGCCGGGCGGCGTGTCGATCGCCTGCTCGACGAGGCCGGAGACGCGGCGGTATTCCTCGCGGACGGCCTTGGCGAGCGCCTTGGACGGCTTCCTCCCGGCCGCCTTCCGCAGCGGCGGGTCGGTGAACAGGGCGTCCAGGGCGTCGAGCAGGCCGAGGTAGCGCAGGGAGTCCAGGACACCGGTCAGATGCGGGCGGGATCCGCCGCGCCGTCCCTCCGCCCGTGCGTGCAGCCGGCCGGCGACGGGGCCGTCGACCAGCGTGTCCGGCAGCGCGTCGAGGTCCGCCGTCAGGCGCTCGGCCAGCACCTCCCGGTCGCGGTCCACGCCCAGCTCGCCCGCCAGCCATTTCAGCTCCGCGCCGATCGGCTCGGTGACGGCCCGGTCGAACAGGGCGCGGTAGGCGCGCAGCGCGCTGCGGGCCCGGCGGGTGGCGACCCGCATCTGGTGGACGGAGTCCTCGACGCCCCTGCGTACGGCCGGGTCGAGTGCGACGATCGTGTCGCGCTGGGTGCGGACGTAGGCGAGGACGTGGTCGCCCGCGGTGACGGGCTGGGCGCCCTCCCGCCGGCCATCGCCTCTACGGCCCTTCTTTCCCTTCGGGGCGGTCTCCGTCAGCGCCCGGGCCAGTTTCGACGGCGACGCGGACGGTCGTACGCCGGCCTTGCGCAGCCGCTTGTCCACCAGGTCGAGGAAGGCCGGGTCCCCGCCGTCGGCGAGCTCCACCTCGATCTCGGTCCACTGGGCCAGGCCGCCCTTGCCGGTGAGCCGCTCGGCGGTCACGGCGTCCACGCTGGCCTCGGCGAGCAGCCGGCCGTCGGCGTCGAGGAGGTGGCGTACGTCGCGTACGGAACGCAGCCGGACCACGGGGCGCAGCTCGGCGTCGCGGACGCGGGAGCGGAGCAGGGCGGTGAGGTCGTCCGGGGCCGTGTCGGACAGGGGTGCCCGGATCTCGTCGCGCACTCCCGGGGCCACCGGGAGCTTGAGGTGCCAGCCCGCGTCGGATCCGCCGGTGCGGCGGCGCAGGGTGACACCAGTGGCGGCGAGGCGTTCGTCGGGTGTGTCGTAGTAGGTGGCGTCCAGTTCCACGACGCCCTTGTCGAGGACGGCCGTCACCGCGCCGACGCCGGTCAGGTCGGGCAGCCCACTGTCGTCGGACTCGTACTTGCGTTCTATCTCCCGCTTCGTATCCGCCATGGACCGAATCTAGCCCCGATACGCCCGGGTACGCCCTCCTGCCGGGACATCCGTCGTGCGGGCATCGGTCGTACGGGCACCGGTCACGCGGGCACCGGTCACGCGGACATCGGTCGTACGGGCACCGGTCACGCGGACATCGGCCGTTGCACCCGGATCGACTGCAGGAGCCCCACCGCCAGCCACACCGCGAACATCGACGTTCCGCCGTAGGAGACGAACGGCAGCGGCAGGCCGGTGACCGGCATGATGCCCAGGGTCATGCCGATGTTCTCGAAGGCCTGGAAGGCGAACCAGGCCACGATCCCGGCGGCCACGATCGTGCCGTACAGCTCGGTCGAGTCCCGGGCGATGCGGCAGGCACGCCAGAGGACGACGCCCAGCAGCAGGATGATCAGGCCCGCGCCGAGGAAGCCGAGTTCCTCGCCCGCGACGGTGAAGACGAAGTCGGTCTGCTGCTCGGGCACGAACTGGCCGGTGGTCTGCGAGCCGTGGAAGAGGCCCGCGCCGGTCAGGCCGCCGGAGCCGATCGCGATGCGGGCCTGGTTGGTGTTGTAGCCGACCCCGGCCGGGTCGAGGTCGGGGTTGGCGAAGGCGGCGAAGCGGTTGATCTGGTACTCGTCCAGGATGTGCAGCTGCCAGACCGCGATGGCGCCCAGCGCGCCCGCGCCGAGCAGGCCGAACACCCATCGGTTGGAGGCGCCGGAGGCGAGCAGCACACCCAGGACGATCACTACCATGACCATGACGGATCCGAGGTCGGGCATGAGCAGCACGATCAGGATCGGTACGGCGGCCAGGCCGAGGGACTGCACGACCGTGCGGTGGTCGGGGTACTTCTTGTCGCCGGCGTCGACGCGGGCCGCGAGCAGCATCGCCATGCCGAGGATGATCGTGATCTTCACGAACTCCGAGGGCTGGAGCGAGAAGCCGCCGCCGAACACGATCCAGGAGTGGGCGCCGTTGACGGTCGAGCCGAGCGGGGTGAGCACCAGCAGGATGCCGAGGAGGGAGAGGCCGTAGAGGATCGGCACGACGTTGCGCAGGGTGCGGTGACCGAGCCAGATCGTGGCGATCATCAGGGCGAGCCCGATGCCGGTGTTCATCAGGTGCCGGATCAGGAAGTAGTAGGGGTCGCCCTGGTTGATCTCGGTGCGGTTGCGGGTCGCGGAGTAGACCAGCAGCGAGCCGATCATCGACAGGGCGAGGCCCGCGAGCAGTATCGGCCAGTCGAGCCGCCGGGTCATCGAGTCACGGGCGAGGAGCCGGGTCCAGCCGGCCCGTCGGGGGCCGTACCCGGAGACGGAGAAGCTGTTGGCGCCGGTCATGCGGGCATCCTCCGGCTTCCCCGCTTGCGCGGTCGCCTGCGTGTGTTGCGGTTGCCGGTCCCGGGCGAGGCGGTGGTCGCCGCGGGCTGGGACTCGTCGGGGGCGGGCGAGCCGGACGGGGTGGCCTGGACGTCCTTGGCGGGGTCACCGGAGATCTTCGGGGCGGCGATCGTGCCGTCCGTGCGGACCTTCGGCAGGCTCTTCTGCGGGGTGGGCAGCAGCGCCTTGTTCTTGTCGACCGAGCCGTCGGCCTGGACGCCGTAGAGCGCGCTGTAGATGTTGCGCACGGCCTCACCGGAGGCGCCGGAACCCGTACCGGCCTGGGCGATGGTCATGATGACCGTGTAGTCCTTGGAGTACGTGGCCAGCCAGGACGTGGTCTGCTTGCCGTAGACCTCGGCGGTACCGGTCTTCGCGTGCAGGGCGATCTTGTCCTGGGGCCAGCCGCCGAACTTCCAGGCGGCGGTACCGCGGGTGATGACGCCCGCGAAGGCCTCGTTCATGCCCTTGAGGGTGGCCTGGCTGACCGGCAGCTTGCCGGTCTTCCTGGGCTTGATCTCCTGGACGCTCTTGCCGTCGGGGCTGATGACCGCCTTGCCGATGGTCGGCTGGTACATGGTGCCACCGTTGGCCACGGCGCCGTAGATGACGGCCTCCTGGATCGGGGTGACGAGTGTGTCGCCCTGGCCGATGGAGTAGTTGATCTCGTCACCCTCGCGCATCTTGTTGCCCTCGAGGCAGTTCTCGTACGCGATCTTCTCCACGTACGAGCCGTCCTTCTTGCCGGTCTTGCACCAGGCGTCCTTGTTGGCCTTCCAGTAGTCCTGCTTCCACTGGCGGTCGGGGACACGGCCGGTGACCTCGTTGGGCAGGTCGATGCCGGTCTCCTTACCGAGGCCGAACTGGTGGGCGGTCTTGAAGAAGTAGTCCTTGGGCTGGCCCTTCTTGGGGTTGATGCCGCCGTCCTTCTTCCACTCCCGGTCGGCGAGGCCGTAGAAGACGGTGTCGCAGGAGACCTCGAGGGCGCGGCCGAGCGAGATGTCGCCGAAGTTCTCGCCCTCGAAGTTCTTGAAGACCTGGCCGCCCACCGAGTACGAGCTGGTGCACGGGTAGCCGCCGTCCCACGGGTAGCCGGCCTGGACCGCGGCGGCCGTGGAGACCACCTTGAAGGTCGAGCCGGGTGCGGCCTGACCCTGTATGGCCCTGTTGAGCAGCGGGTAGTCGGAGTTCTTGCCGGTGAGGGCCTTGTAGTCCTTGGCGGAGATGCCGCCGACCCAGACGTTGGGGTCGTAGGTCGGGGCGGACGCCATGGCGACGATCCGGCCGGTCTTGGCCTCCATCACGACGACGGCGCCGGAGTCGGCCTTGTAGTTCTCGCCGGTGATCTTGTCGAACTGCTGGCGGGCGACCTTCATGGCCGTGTCCAGCTCGTACTCGGCGACCCGCTGGACCCGGGAGTCGATGCTGGTGACGAGGTTGGCGCCGGGCTCGGCGGCGTCGGACTCGGCCTTGCCGATGACGCGGCCGAGGTTGTCGACCTCGTAGCGGGTGACGCCGGCCTTGCCGCGCAGCTCCTTGTCGTACTGGCGTTCCAGGCCGCTGCGGCCGACCATGTCCGAGCGGAGGAAGGGCGAGTCGGTGTCCTTGGCCTGCTGGATCTCGTCGTCGGTGACCGGCGAGAGGTAGCCGAGGACCTGCGCGGTGTTGGCCTTGCCGGGGGCGGCGTAGCGGCGCACGGCCTCGGGCTCGGCGGTGATGCCGGGGAAGTCCTCGGCGCGCTCGCGGATCTGCAGGGCCTGTTTGGCGGTGGCCTCGTCGGTGATCGGGATCGGCTGGTACGGGGAGCCGTTCCAGCAGGGCTGCGGGGTCTTGGCGTCGCACAGCCGAACCTTCTGCATGACCTCCTCGGGGTCGATGCCGAGGACCCCGGCCAGCTTGGTGAGGACCGCCTTGCCGTCGTCCTTCTGCTTCAGCAGGTCGGTGCGGGAGGCGGAGACCACGAGCCGGGTCTCGTTGTCGGCCAGCGCCACGCCCCGCGCGTCCAGGATCGAGCCGCGCACGGCGGGCTGGACGACCTGCTGGACGTGGTTGCCGGAAGCTTCCTTCTGGTACTCGGCGCCCTCCCGGATCTGGAGGTACCACAGGCGGCCGCCGAGGGTGCCGAGCAGGGAGAGGACGAGGATCTGGATGACGACGAGCCGGATCTGGACCCGTGGGGTCCGTCCGGTCTCGGGAATATTGGTCACTGCGGCTGCCTCCCCCTCTCAGTGTGTGGATGTGTCATATACGACGAAGCTGTGCGCGTCCGGGCGTGGTGCCCGGGTCCGGACGGCCGTCAGCTGTGCCGCGGTCACCTGTGCCGCGGTCACCTGTTGTGTCATCACAGCCGCTTGACCCCCTTGATGCGGCTCACGCGCGCGGCGCGGGTGCGGGTCCTGGCCTTCAGGCCGCCGAGACCGCCGCGCTGGCCGCCGATGCGCAGTCCGGTGCCGGAGGAGAGCCAGCCGGAGGAGATGTCGGTGGCCCTGGCCGCGGAACCGGCCTCCGCGAGCGGGTCGTTGTCGGCGCGGCGGGCCAGGGCGATGATGCCGGGGACCACGAACGGCGCGAGGAGCAGGTCGTACACGGCGGCGGTGGTCAGCAGGCCGGCGAGGCCGACGTGACGGGCGGCGGTGTCGCCGACGAGGGCGCCGACCCCGGCGTACAGCAGCGTCGAGCCGATCGCGGCGGCGACCACGACGACCATCGGGCCGGTGGCCGACTTCAGGCGGCCGTTCTCGGGCTTGATGAGCCCGGCGAAGTAGCCGATGACGCACAGCACCAGCGCGTAGCGGCCGGCGGCGTGGTCGGCGGGCGGGGCGAGGTCGGCGAGGAGTCCCGCGCCGAAGCCGACGAGGGCGCCGCCGACGTGGCCGTAGACGATCGCCAGGCCCAGCACGGTGAGCAGCAGCAGGTCGGGCACCGCGCCCGGGAGGTGGAGGCGGGCGAGGACACTGACCTGGACGACCAGGGCGACGACGACCAGCGCGGTGGAGAGCAGGATCCGGTTGAGGCGCATGGGACTTCGAGCTCCTACTGCTGCTGCTGGTCGTTGGCGGTCGCGTCGGAGGACGGGGTGACCGTCACGGTCACCGTCGGTGTCGGGGTCGGCTTGGGCTTGGGCGGCAGCACCTCGTCACGCGGGTCCTTCTTCGGGGCCTCGACGACGACACCCACGATGTCCAGCTTGCTGAAGCCGACGAACGGGGTGACGGAGAGGGTGCGGGTCAGGCCGCCGCCGGAGGGGTCGACGCGGGAGACGATGCCCACCGGGACACCGGGCACGAACGGCTTGTCCGCCTGGGAGCCGAAGGTGACGAGCCGGTCGCCCTTCTTCACCTCCGCCTTGCCGTTGAGGAGTTCGACGCGCAGCGGGCGGTCGCCCTGCCCGGAGGCGAAGCCGAGTTCGTCGCTGCCCTCCATCCGGGTGCCGACGGTGAAGTCGGGGTCGTTGGCGAGCAGCACGGTGGAGGTGTTCGGGCCGACGGTGGTGACGCGGCCGACCAGGCCGTCCCCGTTGAGCACGGTCATGTCCCGCTTGATGCCGTCGTCGGCGCCGACGTCGATGGTGACGGTCCAGGAGAAGCCCTGGGCCGAGCCTATGGCGATGACCTCGGCACCCTTGATGCCGTACTGCCCCTCGCCGGCGATCTTCAGCATCTTGTCGAGCTGCCCCAGGCGGCTGCGGTTGCGGTCGCTGCTGCCGAGCTTCGCCTTGAGGGCCGCGTTCTCCTTCTCCAGCCGGGCGAGGCGGTCGTGCCGTTCACCGGAGTCACGGACGGCGGTGACGGCGTTGCCGACCGGGTCCACCACCGACGACACCCCGTTCTCGATCGGGCCGAAGGCCGCGGCCGCGGCCTGCCGGGCGCCGTCGACCGGGGAGTTCTGGCCGCCGCGGATGTCCACCGTGATCAGTGCGAACGCGATGGCGATCAGCAGCACCAGGAGCAGCCGGCTCTCTTTCGTGTCCCTCACGTGCGGCGGCCGTGCCCTTCGTCGTAGGAATGTCTGGGAGCTTGGGAGTACATGCCTCTATATCAACGATCCGCCGCACGAGAGGAGATCATCTCGTACGGCGGAATCGAAGAGTTGCGTCATCTGCGCGGCTGGGCGTCCAGCACCTGCTGGAGCGCCTCGAACTCCTCGACGCACTTGCCCGAGCCGAGCGCCACGCTGTCCAGCGGGTCCTCCGCGATGTGGATGGGCATGCCGGTCTCGCGGCGCAGCCGCTCGTCGAGGCCGCGCAGCAGGGCGCCGCCGCCGGTGAGCACGATCCCCCGGTCCATGATGTCGCCGGACAGCTCCGGCGGGCACTTGTCCAGGGTCGTCTTCACGGCGTCGACGATCGCGTTGACGGGCTCCTCGATCGCCTTGCGCACTTCGGCGGCGGAGATGACGACGGTCTTGGGCAGCCCGGAGACGAGGTCCCGGCCGCGGATCTCGGTGTGCTCGTCGGTGTCGAGTTCGTACGCCGAACCGATCGTGATCTTGATCTGCTCGGCCGTCCGCTCACCCAGCAGGAGGCTGTACTCCTTCTTGATGTGCTGGATGATCGCGTTGTCCAGTTCGTCGCCCGCGACGCGGATGGACTGGGCGGTGACGATGCCGCCGAGCGAGATGACCGCGACCTCGGTGGTGCCGCCGCCGATGTCCACCACCATGTTGCCGGTCGCCTCGTGCACCGGCAGGCCGGAGCCGATGGCAGCCGCCATGGGCTCCTCGATGATGTGCACCTGGCGGGCGCCCGCCTGGGACGACGCCTCGATGACGGCGCGGCGCTCGACCCCGGTGATGCCGGACGGCACGCAGACGACCACGCGCGGCCTCGCGAGGTACCTCCGCTTGTGGATCTTCAGGATGAAGTAGCGGAGCATGCGCTCGGTGATCTCGAAGTCGGCGATGACGCCGTCCTTCAGCGGACGCACGGCGACGATGTTGCCCGGGGTCCGACCGATCATCTTCTTCGCTTCGGCCCCGACCGCGAGGATGCCGCCGGTGTTCGTGTTGATCGCGACGACGGACGGCTCGTTGAGTACGATCCCGCGACCCCTGACGTACACCAGCGTGTTGGCGGTCCCGAGGTCGACAGCCATGTCACGGCCGATGAACGACATTGAGTTCCCCATCAGGATTCGTCTGGCCTTCCCACGAGCTTTTGAGGGCTTTTCAGGACGGCGAGGTGGGTGCTGTGACGTGAAGGCTTCCATCGTAAACGCGCCTGCACGAACACTGCGCGAGGGTCTTCGCCATTGTCAGCAGATGGGCGAGCGCCTCGCTTGTGGAGACGGCCCAACGGGGGCACGCGTTCCCCCGATCGGCACGCATATGCCGAGCGACGGCAGAAAAGGTACTGGCGTCGCAGCTCAGCGGGCGGATCGAGATGACGAACCCTCAGAAAAATCCTTGGAAACTTCGCTTCGGGGAGGACGGCTCACCGACGAGCCACCCCTGCGCAACCGGACGGCACCCGACATCACCCGAATGCCTCAACCGACAACGCGACGGCTCTGCGGGACCCGGCCGAACCGGGCGCGCACGGTGAGAGTCACGCCGCACGAGCGGGCCTGCCGGGACAGGACGCGGGTTGGGTCCGCCCCCGTTGGCCACCGCGCCCCGCGGAACCCCCGTCAAGGCCCAGGCAGGGATCAGGCAGGGATCAGGTCGGCTTCGGGACCGAAATTCCCGGACGCGGAGCACACCGGGAGCGGGGGCCCGGCCCAGGCACTGCGCCCCGGAACGGGCCGGAACGGGTCGGCGATGGGCGAGGCACGGCCCGGGCAGTCCGAGCCCGGCCCCGACCGAACGCCGGGCCCGGCCGGCCCCCGGCGGGATTCAGGCAGGCGCCGGGCGACCTCGGGCTTCCCGGACGCGGAGCGGCCCGGACGCCGGGACGCGAGGGGCCGGGCCAGGCGTTCCACCCCGGCCCCGGCGAACACCGCACCCCGCCCGGCCCCCGGCAGGGGTCACGCGTGGGCCGGGAAGAAGATCTTCATCTCGCGGTTCGCCGACTCCTCGGAGTCGGAGGCGTGGATCAGGTTCTCGCGCACGATGACGCCGTAGTCACCGCGGATCGAGCCGGGCGCCGCGGCGATCGGGTCGGTGGGGCCGGCCAGGGCGCGCACGCCCTCGATGACCCGCTCACCCTCGACGATCATGGCCACGACCGGGCCGGAGGCCATGAACTCCACCAGCGGCTCGTAGAAGGGCTTGCCCTGGTGCTCGCCGTAGTGCTGCTCCAGGGTGTCCTGGTCCAGCGTGCGCAGCTCCAGCGCGGTGATCTGCCAGCCGGCCTTGCGCTCGATACGGCTGATGATCTCGCCGGTCAGGCCGCGACGGACGGCGTCGGGCTTGAGCAGGACGAGGGTGCGCTGGGTCACGGGAGGGCTCCTTCTGACTGACGTGTGCGGTGGGACGAGGTTACAAGGTCGCGCCCTGCGGTCGTTACGCAGCGTCAGCTGTGGTCGGGCTCTCCGCCTGCCCCGCGAATCTCGCCTTCGCCTCGTCCACCTTCCGCCCGAAATGCACCGACGCCCACCACAGCGCCGCGAACACCACACCCAGGACGAACATCATCGGGACGAAGAACCCGGAGGCGACCAGCGCGATCTGCAGGGCCCAGCCGAGGACCACGCCCCCGGGCCGGTTCACCGTGCCGCACAGCGCCACGCTCAGCACCATGGCGAGGCCGCACACGATCCACACGGTCGACGTGGACAGGCTCTGGTCCTTCATCGCCACCAGCCCCGCGAAGCCGATGATGAAGAACTCCCCGATCAAGGTCGAAGAACAGAGCGTACGCATGGGAGCCCTCAGCCCCTTCCCAGCAGCAGCCGGGCCTCGCCGACCGTGATGACGGAACCCGTGACGAGCACACCGCCGCCGGCGAACTCGCCCTCCTCCTCGGCCAGCGTGATCGCCGCCTCCAGCGCGTCCGGCAGCCGCGGCTCGACCTGCACCCGCTCGTCGCCGAAGACCTCGACGGCGATCGCGGCCAGCTCGTCGGCGTCCATCGCCCGGTGGCTGGAGTTCCGCGTGACGACGATCTCCGCGAAGACCGGCTCGAACGCCTCGAGCAGACCGCGCACGTTCTTGTCCGCGCTCGCCCCGACCACGCCGATCAGCCGGCTGAAGTCGAACGCCTCCCCGACCGCCTCCGCGGTCGCCCGCGCGCCCGCCGGGTTGTGCGCCGCGTCCAGGACGACGGTGGGCGACCGCCGGACGACCTCCAGCCGGCCAGGC
Organism: Streptomyces sp. NPDC004542; assembly: GCF_040610035.1. NCBI lineage: Bacteria > Bacillati > Actinomycetota > Actinomycetes > Kitasatosporales > Streptomycetaceae > Streptomyces > Streptomyces sp. NPDC004542. The sequence goes on along the minus strand of NZ_JBEXLP010000068.1, from coordinate 23,712 downwards.
GAGGAGACCGCCGCGAAGGCCTTGCGGACGGTGTCGATGTCGAGCGGGTCCGACCGCTGCGCGCCGACCCCGAAGAACGCCTCGACGGCGGCCAGCGCGACGGCCGCGTTGTGCGCCTGGTGGGCGCCGTACAGCGGGAGGTAGACCTCCTGGTACTCGCCGCCGAGCCCGCGCAGCGTCAGCAGCTGCCCGCCGACCGCGACCTGCCGCGCCACCACGCCGAACTCCAGCCCTTCCCGGGCCACGGTCGCGTCGACCTCCACCGCCTTCTTCAGCAGCACCTGTGCCGCGTCCACCGGCTGCTGGGCCAGGATCACGGTCGCGTCCTGCTTGATGATCCCGGCCTTCTCGCCGGCGATCTCGGCGTGCGTCTCCCCCAGCCGGTCGGTGTGGTCGAGGTCGATGGGGGTGACCACGGCGACGTCACCGTCGATGACGTTGGTGGCGTCCCAGGAGCCGCCCATGCCCACCTCGACGACGGCCACATCCACGGGCGCGTCCGCGAAGGCCGCGTACGCCATGCCGGTGAGCACCTCGAAGAAGGAGAGCCGGAACTCCTGCCGCGCGTCGACCATGTCCACGTACGGCTTGATGTCCTGGTATGTCTCGATGAACCGCTCGGCGCCGATCGGGGCGCCGTCCAGGCTGATCCGCTCGGTGATCGACTGCACGTGCGGTGAGGTGTAGCGGCCGGTGCGCAACTCGAAGGCGCCGAGCAGCGCCTCGATCATGCGGGCCGTGGAGGTCTTGCCGTTGGTCCCCGTGATGTGGATCGAGGGGTACGAGCGCTGGGGCTCGCCCAGGACGTCCATCAGCGCGGAGATCCGGGCGACGGAGGGCTCCAGCTTGGTCTCGCCCCAGCGGGTCGCCAGCTCCGTCTCGACCTCGCGCAGCGCCTTGTCAACCTCGGGGTCCTCGGGCCGCGCCGGGACGTCCGCCTGCTGCGGTCCGCCCTGCGTGCGCAGGGTACGGCTGCCGGCCTCGATCACCGCGAGGTCGGGGTCGCGGTCTGTCTCGGCGGCGACGATCTCGTCGAAGGAGTCGAGGGGATCGGGCCGGCCGCTGTCGTCGTGCGGGGGGAGGTCGCTCACGGGGCCAGTCTACGTAAGCCCCGGTGGCCAAGACGGGCGAAGGCCCCCGGAACCTGACAGTCCCGGGGGCCTCCGTCGGCGTATCGCGGTCACGCCTGCGGCAGCCGCTCCAGCTGCGCGGTGATCCGCGTGATGTCCTCGTCGGCCTTCGCCAGCCGCGTGCGGATCTTCTCCACCACGTTCTCCGGGGCCTTCGCCAGGAACGCCTCGTTGCCGAGCTTCGCCGTGGCCTGGGCCTTCTCCTTCTCCGCGGCCGCCAGGTCCTTGGCCAGGCGCTTGCGCTCCGCCACCACGTCGATCGTGCCGGAGAGGTCGAGGGCCACCTCGGCCCCCGCCACCGGCAGGGTCGCCGTCGCGGTGAAGGAGTCACCCTCCGGCTGGAGGCGCAGCAGCTGGCGGATGGCCGCCTCGTGCGGCGCCAGGGCGGTCCCGTCGAGGGTCAGGCGGGCGGGGACCCGCTGGCCCGGCTGGAGGCCCTGGTCGGCACGGAAGCGGCGGACCTCGGTGATGACGGACTGGAGGGTCTCGATCTCCTTCTCCGCCGCCGCGTCCCGGAAGCCACTGTCGGTGGGCCACTCGGCGACGACGACCGACTCACCGCCGGTGAGGGTGGTCCACAGGGTCTCCGTGACGAACGGGACCACCGGGTGCAGCAGCTTCAGCGTGACGTCGAGGACCTCGCCCAGGACCCGCTTGCTGACCTCGGCCGCCTCGCCGCCCGCCTGGAAGGTGGTCTTGGACAGCTCGACGTACCAGTCGAAGACCTCGTCCCAGGCGAAGTGGAAGAGGGCGTCGGAGAGCTTGGCGAACTGGAAGTCGTCGTAGTGGGCGTCGACTTCGGCGACGACGGAGTTGAGCCTGGACAGGATCCAGCGGTCCGTCGCCGACATCGCGGACGGGTCCGGCAGGGGCCCGTCCACCGTCGCGCCGTTCATCAGCGCGAAGCGGGTGGCGTTCCAGATCTTGTTGGCGAAGTTGCGCGAGCCCTGGACCCAGTCCTCGCCGATCGGCACGTCGACGCCGGGGTTGGCGCCACGGGCGAGGGTGAAGCGCAGGGCGTCGGAGCCGTACTTGTCCATCCAGTCCAGCGGGTTGACCGCGTTGCCGAAGGACTTCGACATCTTCTTGCCGAACTGGTCGCGGACCATGCCGTGCAGGGCGATGGTGTGGAACGGCGGGGTGCCGTCCATCGCGTACAGGCCGAACATCATCATCCGGGCGACCCAGAAGAAGAGGATGTCGTAGCCGGTGACCAGGACGGAGTTCGGGTAGAACTTCGCGAGCGACTCGGTCTGTTCGGGCCAGCCGAGGGTGGAGAACGGCCACAGGCCGGAGGAGAACCAGGTGTCGAGGACATCGGTGTCCTGCTTCCAGCCCTCCGCCTCGGTGCCGGGCGGCTCCTCGTCCGGGCCGACACAGACGACCTCGCCGTCCGGGCCGTACCAGACGGGGATCCGGTGACCCCACCACAACTGGCGCGAGATGCACCAGTCGTGGAGGTTGTCGACCCAGTCGAAGTACCGCTTCTCCATCTCCTGCGGATGGATCTTGACCTTGCCCTCGCGGACGGCGTCACCGGCCGCCTCGGCCAGCGGGCCGACCTTGACCCACCACTGCATGGACAGCCGCGGCTCGATGGTGGTCTTGCAGCGCGAGCAGTGGCCGACGCTGTGGACGTACGGCCGCTTCTCGGCGACGATCCGGCCCTCGGCGCGCAGCGCGGCGACGATCGCCGAGCGGGCCTCGAGCCGGTCCAGGCCCTGGAACGGGCCGTGGGCGGTGATGACGGCGTGCTCGTCCATGATCGTGATGGACGGCAGGTCGTGGCGCTGGCCGATCTCGAAGTCGTTCGGGTCGTGGGCCGGGGTGACCTTGACCGCGCCGGTGCCGAACTCGGGGTCGACGTGCTCGTCCGCGACGACCGGGATGGAGCGGTCGGTCAGCGGCAGCCTGATGAGCTTGCCGACCAGGTGCCTGTACCGCTCGTCCGCGGGGTGGACGGCGACGGCGGTGTCACCGAGCATGGTCTCGGCACGGGTGGTGGCGACGACGATGGAGTCGTCCCCGTCGCCGTAGTTCATCGAGACGAGCTCGCCGTCGTCGTCCTGGTACTCGACCTCGATGTCCGAGATGGCCGTCAGGCACCGGGGGCACCAGTTGATGATGCGCTCGGCGCGGTAGATCAGCTCGTCGTCGTAGAGCCGCTTGAAGATGGTCTGGACGGCCTGGGACAGCCCCTCGTCCATGGTGAAGCGCTCACGGGACCAGGCGACGCCGTCGCCGAGGCGCCGCATCTGCCCGCTGATCTGCCCGCCGGACTCGGCCTTCCACTGCCAGACCCGCTCGACGAAGGCTTCCCGGCCCAGGTCGTGACGGGACTTGCCCTCCTTGCCGAGCTCCCGCTCCACGACGTTCTGCGTGGCGATGCCGGCGTGGTCCATGCCCGGCTGCCAGAGCGTCTCGTAGCCCTGCATCCGCTTGCGGCGGGTCAGGGCGTCGATGAGCGTGTGCTCGAAGGCGTGCCCGAGGTGCAGGCTGCCGGTGACGTTCGGCGGCGGGATGACGATCGTGTACGGGGGCTTGTCGCTCTTCGCGTCGGCCTCGAAGTAGCCCCGCTCCACCCAGCGCTCGTACAGCGGCCCCTCTACATCGGCCGGCGCGTACTGGGTCGGCAGTTCGGTGTCGGGCGCTGGTGGCTGCTGCTGAGCGTTCTCGGTCACGGGGTCAGTTTAGAGGTGTCACGGGGTGGTCCCGAAACGCGTTTGTTCTGTAACGGTGGGACCCCCGATGCCGTGCGGTCCCCGTGGCTGGGTCAGGATGTCAGGAACACATAAGCATCTGGAGGGGAACCCAGTAATGAGTCACAACCAGCCGGGCCCGTACGGCGGGCAGCCCCAGCAGCCCGGTCCGTACGGCCAGCCGGGGCCGTACGGCCAGCAGCCGCCGCAGGCTCCGCAGCCCGGCTACGGCTACCCCCAGCAGGCCCCTCCGGCCCAGCCGCAGCCGGGTTACGGCTACCCGCAGCAGGGCGTTGCGCCGCAGCAGAACCCGTACGGCCAGCAGCCGCCGTACGGCCAGCAGCCCTACCCCACCGTCCCGCAGCCGCCCGCGCCCGAGGGGGGCAAGAAGAAGACGGGCCTGATCATCGGCGCGGTGGCCGTGGTGGCGGCGGTCGCGGTGGGCGTCTACTTCGTGATCGGCGGCGGCAGCGCAAGCGGCGGCGGCTCGGTCGCCGACGACGGGCCGCACAAGCTGACGACGCCGGCGACGGTGATCAACGGGACGTACAAGAAGTCGGACGGGAGCTCGCCCGGCGGCGGCATGAGCGACAAGGACCTCAAGGACACCGAGTCGTGGGGCGTTCAGAACCCCAAGGATGTGAGCGCGGGTTATGCGACGGCGTCGTCGAAGAGCCTCGGCTTCGCCGGCGTGTACGGCACCATCGACGACCCCGAGAAGGTGGTCGACGCAATGTTCGCCCAGATGAAGAAGGAGTCCGAGAAGGACTCGTCGTCCTCCGAGGGCAAGCTCGTCGGCAGCCCGCGCAAGGTCACTCCCGCCGGCTTCTCGAACGGCGTCATGAAGTGCCAGAACATCGAGAGTTCGGAGTCGGGCAAGACCTTCACGATGCCCGTCTGCATCTGGGGTGACCACAGCACCCTTGCTTACGTTCTGTCGTTCGACTTCGCCGGTCTCACGTCGGGCAAGAGCACGTCGATCGACGACGCGGCCGAGCTGGCCGCGAAGCTACGCAATGACGTGCGCGTCAAGAAGTAGACGGCGTTCTGGGGCCGGAAGCGTCGGCGAAGTTCGATGACGCTTCCGGCCCTTGCCCGCTCCGCAGGCCCGTTCGCGCCTTCGAAGCATCGGCATGCGCGCCGTGCCGTGAACGCCACACATGTTCGGCCCACTCATGGCATTCTTGACAGGTTCAGGTAAATCTAGCCACGGGCGCGAACGTGCGTCGTCGAGTCACTGTCACTCCGGCCACCGCAGTGGCCGCGCCGGCGATCCCACTGTCAGGGCTTCTGGCCACGGCGACATCACATGGAACAGCAAGTACTCGATCAGCTGGGTCGATCTCACGGTCAAGGACACCTACGCCGACGGTCATTCGGTGGGGATCCGTCTGCGCACGCAGAGATTCGACGACACGGCGCACAACTGGTCATGGCACAAGAACTACGATGGCCACGGTCAGACCGTCACCCTCGGCAGTCACGCGACTGACGACGCCGGTATCGCTGCCGCCGCAGTCGAGGTCGGCGTCTCTTCGAGGGCGACGACCTGTTGGCTTATCGCCACACCACCGCGGTGGACAACCCGTACGCCTGAATCGTTCGGGAGGACGACTCTCCCGGTCGAAGAAGACGCCCGGTCTCTTGTGAGAGACCGGGCGTCTTCCTGTGACCGGGTGAAGTGCTCAGGCCGTCTTCTGCTCGCCCGAGCCCCGCCCGCGGGCGTCCCGGGGGATCAGCGTCGGGTTGACGTTGGAGTGGACGACGTCCGCGGTGATGACGACGCGGGCCACGTCCTTGCGGGACGGGACCTCGTACATCACCGACATCAGGACCTCCTCCATGATGGCGCGCAGGCCGCGGGCGCCGGTCTGGCGGAGGATCGCCTGGTCGGCGATGGCCTCGAGGGCCTCGCGTTCGAAGTCCAGTTCCACGCCGTCGAGTTCGAAGAGGCGCTGGTACTGCTTGACCAGGGCGTTGCGGGGCTCGACCAGGATCTGGAGCAGGGCCTCGCGGTCCAGGTTGTGGACGCTCGTGATCACCGGGAGGCGGCCGATGAACTCGGGGATCATGCCGAACTTGACCAGGTCCTCCGGCATGATGTCCTCGAAGACGTCCTTGGCCTCGAGTTCCCGCTTGGAGCGGATCGTGGCGCCGAAGCCGATGCCCTTGGCACCCGCCCGGGACTCGATGATCTTGTCCAGGCCCGCGAAGGCACCGCCCACGATGAACAGGACGTTCGTCGTGTCGATCTGGATGAACTCCTGGTGGGGGTGTTTGCGGCCGCCCTGCGGCGGGACCGAGGCGGTGGTGCCCTCGAGGATCTTCAGCAGGGCCTGCTGCACGCCCTCGCCCGAGACGTCCCGGGTGATCGACGGGTTTTCGCTCTTCCGGGCCACCTTGTCGATCTCGTCGATGTAGATGATCCCGGTCTCGGCCTTCTTGACGTCGTAGTCCGCCGCCTGGATCAGCTTCAGCAGGATGTTCTCGACGTCCTCGCCGACGTACCCCGCCTCGGTGAGCGCCGTCGCGTCGGCGATCGCGAACGGGACGTTGAGCATCCGTGCCAGGGTCTGGGCGAGGAGTGTCTTGCCGGAGCCCGTGGGGCCCAGCAGGAGGATGTTCGACTTCGCCAGCTCGATGGCGTCGTCCCGGCTCTGGGCTCCGCCGTTCTCGCCGGCCTGGACCCGCTTGTAGTGGTTGTACACCGCGACTGAGAGCGCCTTCTTGGCGGCCTCTTGCCCGACTACATACCCCTCGAGGAACTCGTAGATCTCGCGGGGCTTGGGGAGTTCCTCCCAGCGCACCTCGCTCGTCTCGGCGAGCTCCTCCTCGATGATCTCGTTGCAGAGATCGATGCACTCGTCGCAGATGTACACACCGGGCCCTGCGATGAGCTTCTTGACCTGCTTCTGGCTCTTGCCGCAGAACGAGCACTTGAGCAGATCGCCGCCGTCACCGATGCGTGCCACGGTGTGCTTCCCCTTCGCCTGGGAGACGCCCGGACGCTTTCGAGTCCAGCGGCTCCTGGTGCTGCCTTATGTCCGACGGTACCTTGCCGGGCCCCCCGTTCGGGCCCCCCTTGGCACGGTTCACTTTGACGTGCACCTTTCCGCGCACACGGTCAAATCGTGCCAAGGGTGGCAGACGACAACATCGTCCGCGTCAGCGGACCGCTTCGTTGTTCATCTTCCGGGTCGAGACGATCTGGTCGACGATGCCGTAGTCGAGCGCTTCCTCGGCCGTGAGGATCTTGTCGCGCTCGATGTCCTCGCGGACCTGCTCGAGCGGCCGGTTGGAGTGCTTGGCCAGCATGTTCTCCAGCTGCTCACGCATCCGCGTGAACTCGTTGGCGATGATCTCCAGGTCGGAGAGCTGACCGCGGCCGGTGGAGCCGGCCGGCTGGTGGATCAGCACACGGGAGTTCGGCAGCGCCATGCGCTTGCCCGGCGTACCCGCGGCGAGCAGGATGGCCGCGGCGGAGGCCGCCTGGCCCATGCAGACCGTCTGGATGTCGGGCTTCACGAACTGCATCGTGTCGTAGATCGCCGTGAGGGCGGTCATGTCGCCACCGGGGCTGTTGATGTAGATCGAGATGTCCCGGTCGGGGTCCATCGACTCCAGGCACAGCAGCTGAGCCATGACGTCGTTGGCGGAGGCGTCGTCGATCTGGACGCCGAGGAAGATCACGCGCTCCTCGAAGAGCTTCGCGTACGGGTCGTACTCGCGGATGCCCTGGGAGGTGCGCTCGACGAAGCGCGGGATGACGTAGCGGCTGTCGGGCCGGGGCCCGTCGTACTGGCCGCTCGCGGCGCCGGGGAAGTTGCTCATGAGGGTGTTCACCGTCCTGGTGGCGTTCTGGGGGCTGGAGTCTCGGCGGTGCACGGCGAAGCCGGGCCGGTCAGGCACCGGTGCCGCCGCCTCCCGGAACACCGGAGGCATGCGTGATGATCTCGTCGATGAGACCGTACTCCTTGGCCTCTTCCGGGGTGAACCAGCGGTCGCGGTCGCCGTCGCGGATGATCGTCTCCACCGTCTGGCCGGAGTGCAGAGCGGTCAGCTCGGACATGCGCTTCTTGGTGCGCATCAGGTACTCGGCCTGGATCTTGATGTCGGAGACGGTGCCGCCGAGGCCCGCGGAGCCCTGGTGCATCATGATGTCGGCGTGGGGCAGCGCGAAGCGCTTGCCGGCCGAGCCGCCGGTGAGGAGGAACTGCCCCATCGAGGCTGCCATGCCCATGGCGATGGTGACCACGTCGTTCGGGATGTACTGCATGGTGTCGTAGATCGCCATGCCGGCCGTCACCGAACCGCCGGGGCTGTTGATGTAGAGGTAGATGTCCTTGTCCGGATCGGCGGCAAGGAGCAGCAGCTGTGCGGTGATCTTGTTGGCGATGTCGTCGTCAACCTGCTGGCCGAGGAAGATGATCCGCTCGTTGAGCAGCCGGTTGTAGACCTGGTCGCCGAGGCCGCCACCGATGGAAGGCTCGCCGGCGGCGGAGGGCATCAGATTCGTCACGTATCCACCTGCTCGTCTTACGACGGCGCCGGGCCGTCTCACGTGTTCCCTGCCAGGGGCTGGGGCGGGTTCGGGGACTCCCCTGCCCCCGTATTCATGGACCCTAACGCGCGGCTCCCTTCGGGGAATCCCGTGGAAGGGGGTGTTCGCCGGGGGCGTAGCGGTGACCTCCGGTGGTTCGGCGGACGCGGTTCGTGCCGGGCCCCTGGGCCGCCGCTTCTGAGCCGCCGCTCCGGGGCCGTACGGCGACGGGCCCCGGGGAGAACGTCCCCAGGGCCCGTCGTACGTGCGTCAGAGGCGCCGCAGGGCTTTCTCAGCCCTCGGTCTTCTCCTCGGCGGCCTCGGCGGCCTCCGCGGCCTCGGCGGCCTCCGCGGCCTCCGCGGCCGGAGCCTCGGCCTCGGCGGCCTCGGTCTCGTCCTCGTCGTCCAGGTCGACGATCTCGCCGTTGGTGTCCTTCACCGTGGCGGCCTCGACCACGACGGCCAGGGCCTTGCCGCGGGCGACCTCGCCGACGAGGAGGGGCACCTGGCCGCCCTCGACGACGGCCTGGGCGAACTGGTCGGGGGACATGCCGGAGGAGGCGGCACGCCGCATGAGGTGCTCGGTGAGCTCCTCCTGGTTGACGTTGAGCTTCTCCAGATTGACCAGCTCGTCGAGGACGAACTGGGTCTTGATGCCCTTGACCGCGGCCTCGCGGGTCTCGGTCTCGAACTCCTCGGCGGTCTTGCCCTGGAGCTCCAGGTACTTGTCGAGGGTGAGGCCCATCTGACCGAGCTGGTGGTGCTCGAGGTTGTGCTTGCGGGTGTTGATCTCGTCCTCGAGCAGCTTCTCGGGGACGGGCACCTCGACGAGCTCCAGCAGCTTGTCCAGGACGCGCTCCTGGGCCTGCGTGGCCTGGTCGTACTGCTTCATGTTGGCCAGCCGCTTGCGGCTGTCGGCCTTCAGCTCCTCGAGCGTGTCGAACTCGGAGGCGAGCTGCGCGAAGTCGTCGTCCAGCTCGGGCAGTTCGCGGGCGGCGACCTGAGTGACCTTGACGGTGACCTCGGCCTCCTTGCCCGCGGCGGAGCCGCCCTTGAGCTCGGAGGTGAAGGTGGTCTCCTCGCCGGCGGACAGGCCCTTGACGGCGTCGTCGATGCCGTCGAGCAGCTCGCCCGAGCCGATCGTGTAGGAGACGCCCTCGGCGACGCCGTCCTCCAGGACCTCACCGTCGACCTTGGCCTGGAGGTCGATGGTCACGACGTCGCCGTCCTCGGCGGCGCGCTCGACCGGGGAGGTGGAGGCGAAGCGCTCGCGCAGCTGCTCGACCGACTTCGCCACGTCCTCGTCGTCGACCTCGACGGCGTCGACCTCGACCTCGATGCCGGAGTAGTCCGGGATCTCGATGGCCGGGCGGACGTCCACCTCGGCGGTGAAGTTCAGCGTCTCGCCGTCCTTCAGCTCGGTGATGTCGACCTCGGGCTGGCCCAGCGGGCTGAGCTCGGCCTCGTTGACCGCCTCGGTGTAGAACTTCGGCAGCGCGTCGTTGACGGCCTCCTCCAGCACCGCACCGCGGCCGAACCGCTGGTCGATGACACGGGCGGGGATCTTGCCCTTGCGGAAGCCCTTCACCGTGACCTGCTCGTTGATCTTCTTGTACGCCGCGTCGAGGCTGTCCTTGAGCTCCTCGAAGGGCACCTCGACAGTGAGCCGAACCCGGGTCGGGTTCAGGGTCTCCACGGCGCTCTTCACGGTTCGGTCTCCTTGTGGCTGACTTCTTGGTTTCTGCCGGAGCCAGACAGGTCCGGCGGATTCGCCGCCCGGAGGAGTTCGTAGGCCGAGTGGGCCGGGACACACGGGCGCGCAGCTTGCATAGTAACCGCAGCCGGTCGGCGCCCCAAAAGGCGATCATCATGGTGCCGTGGGCCGGTGGTCGGGGTGGCGGGATTTGAACCCACGGCCTTCCGCTCCCAAAGCGGACGCGCTACCAAGCTGCGCCACACCCCGTGCTGGTGCGACACGTAGGGTACATGCCCGGGCCGGATACGTCGGCCGCTTTCCCGCACGACCACCCACGCGGCATCCCCGCAGACCAACACGTTGGCCTGCGCGGCGTGCGACCCGCTAGGATGCCTCCTGTGCCGCGGTCCCCGGACCTGCGGCGCACCCGTGCGGGCGTAGCTCAATGGTAGAGCCCTAGTCTTCCAAACTAGCTACGCGGGTTCGATTCCCGTCGCCCGCTCTGTACGACTCAGGGCCAGGTCAGAGGACGATTCCTCCGCCTGGCCCTGAGTGTTTCGCGCCGGGGTCCAGTAGGGAGTACGTCCTGCCGTCCCGGCCGGCCAGAGGCGCGGGGCGTCGGGGTCGGCGTCCCGGGCCGGGAGGACCACGGCCATGCGCCGCTGCCGAGGCGGTCCCCGCAGGTTCGCTGTGGGCCGGGTGCCGCCGGCCGCGGGTCAGAAGCTGATGGAGTTGATCGATTGCGCCAGCGAGTCCAGGAAGCGCTGGATGGACGGAGCCATCCCGGTCGAGGCCAGGAAGAAGCCGAAGAGCACCGCGACTATGGCGGGGCCGGCCTTGATGTTCCCCCCTCTGATCAGCACTACAAGGATGATCGCCAACAGCAGCACCACTGACAGTGAAATGGCCACAACTGATCACGTCCTCGGTCGGTCCGCACTCCCGGAACCATCGTGCCACCAACCGGGCCTTCCTATGCGGCACGTGACACAACGTCGCCCGCGTCCACCTCAAGTCCGCCGCACCGCACAGCAATTCGAGGCTCCACTCGCGCGGGCACGCACCCGGCACCCACCGGGAATTGCGCGGCTTCGTTTCGCTGTCCACACATCCCGTGCGCGGGTCATTCGAATGGTTGGCGCAGAGACGACGTTATGCGCCAATTAGTCGGGATGAATCGGGACATCAGGGTCGATCGGCTCCCCCTCGCGCCCCCTTCCCACCCGTCGCCGTGCCCGCCATCACGCGGCCGGACATGTCAACTCCGGTAAATCCTGGGGTACCCGCACCCCGATAACCAGGAATGAGACACGGGGTTTCACGAAATCCCACAGCCGACGCTAGGGTGCCTGAGATGTTTGACGCCGCCTCGTCCCCCGGCCAGAACCGAAGGCCACTCCCCCCGGCACAGCCGCCGGCGGACGGAGTGCCCAGTCCGTGTACCCAGACGGGCACGCAGCAGTCGGAGCAGCGTCCGACACGGGCGGACAGACCGGGCAAACAGCGCGACGCGTTCTTCGACAACGCCAAGTACCTGGCGATCGTGCTGGTCGCCATGGGGCACTCGTGGGAGCCCCTCAAGGGCGACAGCCGCTTCCTCGAGGCCCTGTACACGGTCGTGTACAGCTTCCACATGCCGGCGTTCATCATCATCTCCGGCTTCTTCTCACGCAGTTTCGACATGCGCCCCGACCGGCTGAAGCGGCTGATCACCGGCGTCGCCGTGCCGTACGTCGTGTTCGAGACCGCCTACCCGCTCTTCAAGCGGTTCGTCGACCACTCCCCCGGCCAGGAGATCAGCCTCCTCGACCCGTGGTACCTGACCTGGTTCCTGTGCGCGCTGTTCGTCTGGCGGCTGACCACGCCCATCTGGAAGCTGATCCGCCGGCCGCTCCCGGTCGCGCTCGGCATCGCCATGCTGGCCTCGGTCGCCCCGAGCATCGGTGACGACCTGGACCTGCAGCGCGTGCTGCAGTTCCTGCCGTACTTCGTGCTGGGCCTGTGCATGAAGCCCGAGCACTTCCAGCTGGTGCGCCGCCGCTGGGTGCGGTTCGCCGCCGTGCCGGTGTTCGCGGCCGCGCTGGCGGTGGGCTGGTGGGCGGTGCCCCGCATGAACACCGCCTGGTTCTACCACCGGGACTCGGCCCAGGAGCTGGGCGGGCCGTGGTGGTCGGGTCCGGTCATGGTGGTCGCGATGTTCGGCTGCTCGCTGCTGCTGACCGCCTGCTTCTTCGCCTGGGTGCCACGCCGGAAGATGTGGTTCACCGCGCTGGGCGCGGGCACGCTGTACGGCTACCTGCTGCACGGCTTCCTGGTGAAGTTCGCCGACTACCGGGGCTGGTTCGACCAGGCGGCCCTGCACCGCCCGCTCGGCGAGATCCTGGTGACCGTCCTCGCGGCCGCCGTCGTCACGCTCCTGTGCACCGGCCCCGTACGGCGGGTGTTCCGCTTCGCCATGGAGCCGGAGATGAACTGGGCGTTCAAGCAGGACGCGGCGGAACTCGCCCGCGAGCGCCGCCAGAAGGAACCCGAACGCGAGAAGGTCAGCGCCTAGCGTCCGTCATTCCCGAGGCGCTCCGAGGCCGAGAAGTGCGCGCATCCGCGTGTACTTCTCGGCCAGTCGTTTCCGGGTCGCCTCGTCCAGCACGGCCAGCCGGTCCGGGTCCGCGTTGTGGGCGAGGTCGGCCTCCTTCACCAGCAGCGCGCCGGGCGTGGCGAGAATGCGCCGCGCGTACGCCTCCGCCTCCTCCCCCGCCCGCTTGGTGACGGCCAGCACGATGTCCTTCGTACGGCGGCTCAGCGCGGCCTCCGCCAGCCACCGCGCGGAGAGGGCGTGGTCCTCGACCGCGTCGTGCAGCCAGCCCGCCGCGATCTGCGCCTCGTCGCCGCCCCGGGCGCGTACGCCTTCCGCCACGGCCCGCAGGTGCTCGGCGTACGGCCGCCCCGCCTTGTCGGTCTGCCCCGCGTGGGCGGCGCACGCCAGGGCCTCCACCTGGGCCGGCGTCAGCTGGGGTCGCATCTCGGTCATGCCCCCAGTGTCTCCCGGAGCGGAGAGCGTCCGCCGGAGGGGTCGCCACGGCCCGCACGTGTCAGCCGGCCTGTTGGGCGGACGGGCCTTCCCGGCAGATCAGCAGCAGCGCCCGGTCGTCGTTGACATCCTTCGCCACGGCCTCGATGAGATGCCAGGCCGCTCCGTGGAAGCCGCCCGCGACATAGCGGTCGGCCTCGCCGGTGAGGCGGTCGATGCCCTCGACGATGTCGCGGTCCGAGGTCTCCACCAGACCGTCCGTGAACAGCATCAACACGTCTCCGGGGCGCAGCGAGCCCTTCACGGGGTCGAACTGGGCGCCGTCGTACACACCGAGGAGCGGGCCCTCCGCGGCCTTCTCCTCCCAGCGCCCGCTGCCCGCGCTCAGTTGCAGCCCCGGCGGATGCCCCGCCGAGTACAACTCGTAGTCCCCGGAGTCGAGATCCAGCACCAGATGGATCGAAGTGGCGAACCCCTCGTCCCAGTCCTGGCGCAGCAGGTAGCCGTTGGCCGCCGGAAGGAAGGCATGCGGCGGCAGCGAGCCCAGCAGCCCCCCGAACGCGCCCGACAGCAGCAGCGCCCGCGACCCGGCGTCCATGCCCTTGCCGGACACGTCCGTGAGCACGACCTCCAGCGTGCGCCCGCCGTTGGTGCGGGCCGCCACCACGAAGTCACCGGAGAAGGACTGACCGCCCGCGGGCCGCAGCGCCATCTCCCGGTGCCAGCCCTGCGGCAGCTTCGGCAGCTTGCTCTGCACCCGGATCCGCTCGCGCAGGTCGAACAGCATGGTGCCGCCGCGCCGCCACGGCACGCCGACCCGGCTGCGGAACTGCGCGGTGAGCAGCCCGAAGAACCCGCAGGCGGCGACGACGAGCACCACACCCGGCGTGACCCGGGAGGGCCCCTCGGTGTACGGGCCCAGTTGCACCGACTCCACGATCAGCGCCGTGGCCGCCGCCGCGTACAGGCCGAGCAGGCTCGCGGGCCGCAGCAGCAGGCCGCCCACGACGATCGGCAGCACCAGCGTGGCGGGCGAGCACCACACCGAGTTGGCGAGGCTCATCGTCGCGAGCACCGGAATGGTCAGCAGCAGCCCGACGAGTGCGATCCAGTCGGAGCCGTCGCCGCGGAAGTAGTCCACCGCGCTTCTGCGCATGCCGACGCGGGCCCGGTGCCACTGCATCTTCCACCGGGCCGTGAACGTCTCGGCCTTCGCGCGCCGCTCTCGTCCTGCTGCCATTAGTTCGGGACCCTATCCATCGGACCAGCCGCTTGGCACGGGAGGTCCGACTTATCCCCCGTCCGAGGCGCGACATCACAGTGAACTTCACAGAGCGACGCCCCGCCGCGACCCGGCGGAAATCGGTTCGCCCGCCCCGCGATGCGCTGGTACGCATGGTCCATGGGAACAGACCATGTGAGTAGTCCCGCGACCGATCTGAGGGTGCTCCGTCCGGAGGACCGGGACCAGTGGTACGACAGTCTGATCCGGGCCTTCGGCGGGGTTCCGGAGGCGCCGGAGGAGCGGGAGCTGTGGGAGTCGCTGACCGAGGCCGAGCGTTCGGTCGGGGCGTGGGACGGTGACGCGGTCGTCGGTACGGCGGGGGCCTTCGCCTTCCGGCTGACGGTGCCTGGCGGGGCGTCGGTGCCGGCCGCGGGAGTGACCATGGTCAGTGTGGCCGCCACGCACCGGCGGCGCGGTGTGCTGACCTCGATGATGCGGCGGCAGTTGGACGACGTGCGGTCCTGGGGATGGCCGCTGGCCGTGCTGACGGCGTCCGAACCGGCCATCTACGGGCGGTTCGGGTACGGCGTGGCGACGTACAACGTCAACGTGCGGATCGACACCACCCGGGTACGGCTGACGGTGCCGCCCGGCACGGACGGCGTACGCCTGCGGTACGCCGCGCCGGCCGATGTCCTCGACGACTGCGAGGCGCTGTACTCCCGGCGGGTGCCGCTGCGGCCGGGGATGCTGGCGCGGATACCGGGCTGGGAGCGGCTGATGCTGCTCGATCCGGTGGACGACCGGGACGGGGCGTCGCCGTTGCAGTGCGTGGTCGCCGAGCGGGACGGGGAGTTGGTGGGGTACGCCCGCTTCCGGGTCAAGCCGGCGTGGGAGCCGGCCGGCCCCAGGGGAACGGTGGTGCTGGAGAACATGGAGGCGCTCGACGCGGCGGCGCACGCCGCGGTGTGGCGGTTCCTGTTCGACATCGACCTGACGTCGGCGATCGACGCCCGTCGGCGACCGGTGGACGAGCCGTGGCAGTACCTGGTGTCGGACCTCCGGCGGTGCGAGCTGCTGGTACGGGACTCGCTGCACGTGCGGCTGGTGGACGTGGGCGCTGCGCTCGAGGCGCGCACCTATCGGACGCCGGTGGACCTCGTGTTCGAGGTCGAGGACTCCTTCTGTCCCTGGAACGCGGGTCGTTGGCGGCTGACCGGCGACGCGAAGGGCACGTCGTGCGAGCGGACCGCGGACGCGGCCGATCTGGCGCTCGGCGTCCGGGAGCTGGGGGCGGCGTACCTGGGCGGCGTCCCGCTCGCCTCCCTCGCCGCGGCCGGTCTGGTACGGGAACTGCGGGAGGGGGCGCTGGCTCAGGCGTCGGTGGGGTTCGGGTCGCTGGTGGCGCCCTGGCTGCCGCACGGGTTCTAGCGCACGGGTCGCGGACGGTGCCGTGATCCTGGGGGGCGGCTGCGGTGCTGTGCTCAGGGCCGCTGGCAGGTGGGGCACCAGAAGAGGTTGCGGGCCGCGAGGTCGGCGGTGCGGATGCCGGTGGCACAGATGTGGCAGGGGAGAGCGGCCCTGCGGTAGACGTACACCTCGCCGCCGTGGTCGTCGACGCGCGGCGGGCGGCCCATCGCCTCGGGGGTGTGCTCCGGGCGGACGGTGTCGATGCGGTTGTTGCGGACGCCCTCGCGCATGAGCTCGACGAGGTCGGCCCAGATCGCGTCCCACTCGGCGGGGGTGATGTCGCGGCCCGCGCGGTACGGGTCGATGCGGTGCCGGAAGAGGACCTCGGCGCGGTAGACGTTGCCGACGCCCGCGATGACCTTCTGGTCCATGAGCAGCGCGGCGATCGTCGTACGGCTGCGGGAGACGCGCCGGTACGCGGCCTGCGGGTCGGCGTCCGTGCGGAGCGGGTCGGGGCCGAGGCGGTCGTGTATCGCCTGCTTCTCGGTGTCCGTGATCAGGGCGCAGGTGGTGGGGCCGCGCAGGTCGACGTACGAGGTGGCGTTCGCCAGGCGGAGGCGGACGGTGTCGGTGGGCGGGGGTGCGGGGGCGTCGCCGAAGGTGACCTTGCCGAAGAGGCCGAGGTGGATGTGGATCCAGTCGGCGTCGCGGAAGCGGAGGAAGAGGTGCTTGCCGTGGGCTTCGGTTCGGGTGAGCTCTCCTCCGGTGAGGAGTTCGGCGGCGTCGGAGAACTTGCCCTGGGGGCTGGTGACCCGGGGGGTCGTGCCGGTGAAGCGGGCGGCGTAGTCGTGCGCCAGGCGGTGGATCGTGTGCCCTTCCGGCAAGGTGGCCGTTCCTTTCCCCGGGGCTCCGCCCCGGACCCCGCCGTCGGGGCTCCGCCCCCGGAACCCGGGGGTTTCCCACCCACCACCCGTGCGGGCCGGCTGGGACGTGGACCCATCCCGGGGCTCCGCCCCAGACCCCGGCGGGGACCGCGTCCCCTGCACCCCTCGTGGGGTCCGGGGACGGCAGCCCCCGGGTGTTCAGTCCTGCTGGGGGTGGTGGGGCGGGACGGGGGGCAGGTCGCCGGTCGTCTCGTAGGCCGCCAGCATGTCGATGCGGCGGATGTGACGTTCGTCGCCGGAGAACGGCGTGCCCAGGAAGGTCTCGACGAACGTGGTCGCCTCCTCCTGGGTGTGCATGCGCGCGCCCACCGCCACGACGTTGGCGTTGTTGTGCTGGCGGCCGAGGGAGGCCGTCTCCTCGCTCCAGGCGAGGGCCGCCCGGACGCCCTTGACCTTGTTCGCGGCGATCTGCTCGCCGTTGCCGGAGCCGCCGATCACGATGCCGAGGGAGTCGGGGTCCGCGGCCGTGCGCTCCGCGGCGCGGAGGCAGAAGGGCGGGTAGTCGTCCTGGGCGTCGTAGATGTGCGGGCCGCAGTCGACGGGGTCGTGACCCGCTGCCTTGAGCCATTCGACGAGGTGGTTCTTGAGTTCGAAGCCCGCATGGTCGGAGCCGAGATACACGCGCATGGGATGAGTGTGTCACGGGGGTTCGGGGGCAGCAGCTTCGGGTGGCGCGACAACGGAGTGTGAGTCACGCCATAGAACCTCAAGGGAACCTCGAGTAACAATCCGGATTCACAGGTTCCCGTATTCGTACACCTCGGATTCACTGGACCGGCTCGTACAAGGCCGCACAACGGCGTCCCCCCGCGTACGGGAAACCGCTCCAACCGGCGCAAAGGAAATCCGTCCATGACCCCTGGTTCCGGACTTCAGGCAGGACTCAAGAACCGGCATCTGTCCATGATCGCCATCGGCGGTGTGATCGGTGCCGGACTGTTCGTCGGCTCCAGCTCCGGTATCGCCACCGCAGGACCCGGCATCCTCCTCTCCTACGCCCTCGTCGGCACGCTCGTGGTGCTGGTGATGCGGATGCTGGGCGAGATGTCGGCCGCCAATCCGACCTCCGGCTCCTTCTCCGCGCACGCCGACCGTGCGCTCGGACGCTGGGCCGGGTTCTCCATCGGCTGGCTGTACTGGTTCTTCTGGGTGGTGGTGCTGGCCGTGGAGGCCACCGCCGGCGCCAAGATCCTCGAGGGCTGGATCCCCGCCGTCCCGCAGTGGGGCTGGGCCCTGCTCGTGATGGTCGTGCTCACCGCCACCAACCTGGTCTCCGTCGGCTCCTACGGCGAGTTCGAGTTCTGGTTCGCCGGCATCAAGGTCGTGGCGATCGCCGCCTTCATCGTCATCGGCGGGCTCGCGGTCTTCGGCGTGCTGCCCGGCGCGCACAGCGACAAGGCCGGCCTCGGCAACCTCACCGGGCACGGCGGCTTCCTGCCGAACGGGTCCGGCGCCATCCTCACCGGCGTGCTGCTCGTCGTCTTCTCCTTCATGGGCAGCGAGATCGCGACGCTGGCGGCCGGCGAGTCGGAGAACCCGCAGAAGGCCGTGACCAAGTCCACCAACAGCATCATCTGGCGGATCGGCGTCTTCTACCTCGGCTCGATCCTGGTGGTCGTCTCCCTGCTGCCGTGGAACGACCCGTCCATCAAGACGGAGGGCAGTTACGTCGCCGCGCTGGACTCCCTCGGCATCGCACACGCCGGCCAGATCATGAACGTCATCGTGCTGACCTCGGTGCTGTCCTGCCTCAACTCCGGCCTCTACACCGCCTCCCGGATGGCGTTCTCGCTCGGCGAGCGCGGTGACGCGCCGCAGGCGTTCGCCCGGACCACCTCACGCGGTGTGCCGCTGACGGCGATCGTCGCCTCCGTCGTGTTCGGCTTCGTCGCGGTCTTCTTCAACTACAAGTACCCGGACACGATCTTCAACTTCCTGGTCAACTCCAGCGGCGCGGTCGCCCTGTTCGTCTGGCTGGTCATCTGCTTCTCGCAGCTGCGCATGCGGAAGATCATCCAGGCCGAGGCGCCGGAGAAGCTGGTCGTGAAGATGTGGCTGTACCCGTATCTGACGTGGGCCACGGCCGGGCTGATCGTGTTCGTCCTCGGCTACATGCTGACCGACACCGACGGCCCGAACAGCGGGCGGACGACCGTGCTGCTGTCGCTGCTGGTCGCGGCGCTGGTGATCGTGGTCGCCGTGGTGAAGGAGAAGGTGTTCGCGCACCGCGGGCCGGTGCCGGCCGCCGTCGGGACGGACACCGACAGGGTGTCCGTCTGACCTCCGCCGTCCGGAGGGCGAGAGGACTGCCGGCACACCGAGGCCGCAGGCCCCGCGCCGGCCGCGGGTCCGAACAGGAAAGCCGCGCGGGGCAGCGCCCCGCGCGGCTTTCACCTCGGTCGCGGTCTCAGCGCTTGACGAGCTTCCAGGCGGTGGGCAGCAGGCCCATCGCCAGGACCGCCTTCAGCGCGTCGCCGATCAGGAACGGGGTGAGGCCGGCGGCGATCGCGGCGGACGCCGACATGCCGGCGGCGTAGGCCAGATAGGGCACGCCGACGGCGTAGATGACGGCCTCGCCCAGGATCATCGTGCCGGCCATGCGCCAGGCGTCGCGGTCGGCGCCGCGGCGGGCCAGCGCGCCGACGAGCGCGGAGGCGAGCAGCATGCCGAGGACGTAGCCGAAGGACACCGCGCCGGAGCCGGAGGTCCCGTCCGCGAACCAGGGCACGCCGGCCACGCCCGCGAGCGCGTACAGCGCGAGGGAGAGGAAGCCGCGGCGCGCGCCGAGGGTGGTGCCGACCAGCAGGGCGGCGAAGGTCTGACCGGTCACCGGCACCGGGGAACCGGGCACCGGGACGGACAGCTGGGCCGCGAGGCCGGTGAGCGCGGCGCCACCCAGCACGAGCGCGGCGTCGCGGACCCGCGAGGCGGGCAGGAGGTCGGCGAGGACTGCACCGGGGCGGGCGGTGGCGGTGGCGGTGCTCATGGGGACTCCGCGAGGGTGTGTGGGCAGATGGGGACACCGTGACGCTATACCGGTGTCCTCGAGCCGATCACCGTCAGTGCTCGACAAAGGGTGGAACGCGGGCTTGGTGGGCTCCTGACAAAAGGTGCCGGTTACACCGGGTGCGGCGTGACAACGGTCACTGAGGCGGGGATGTTTCGGTCACCTCACGGGTCGTCACGGGGACTGTGGGGTTTCACCAAACGAATCCCCGTGGTCTGGTCGGATTCACCGTTCCTGCCCTACCCTTCCCACCATGGTTGCCCAGGCCCGGTACTTCACGTCGCGTCGCTATGTCGACCTGCGGCGCCAGGGCACGGCCACCTGTCGCCGTCCGGTGTGAGGCGGGCGGAGCGGACTCGGCGCGCCTCGATCCCGAGACGTGTCGGCCCCGTTCCCGAGGACGGTTTCCCATGCCCCGTACCGCGGCATCCACCCTTGTCTCCCCCATCCCCCGCGCCGCCGACAGCGACCGCCGGCGCACCAGTGCCAGCGTCGTGCTGCGGTCCGTGCTGGAGCACGGGCCGGTGGCCCGCAGCACCATCGCCCGGCTGACCGGGCTGTCCCCCGCGTCCGTGACCGACTACTGCGCCCGCTTCACCGAGCTCGGGCTGATCCGCGAGGCCGCCGCGCCCCGGCGGTCGAACGGGGTGGGGCGGCCCCATGTGCCCGTCGACCTGGACGACTCGCGGTTCGTGGTCGGCGGGGTGCACATCGCGGTCCCGTACACCACGGTCGCCCTGCTGGACCTGCGCGGGCGGGTGCTGGCCCGCCGGGAGCTGAAGCACGAACGCGCCGACCCCGGCCGGGTGCTGGCGCGGGCCGCCGACGGGCTGGCGGCGCTGCTCGCCGGGACGCCGGGCGCCAGGGCCCTGGGGGTCGGGGTGGCCGCCGGGGGCTGGGTGGACCGGGACTCCGGGACCGTCGTGGAGCACCCGCTGCTGGGCTGGCGCGACGTGCCGGTGCGGGAGGTGCTCGGCGCGCGCACCGGACTGCCCGTCCACGTGGACGGGCACGCGCGGGCGCTGGTCAACGGGGAGCGGCTGTTCGGGCGGGCACGGGGCAGCGGGAGCGTGCTGCACCTGTTCGTCGGCAACGTGGTCGACGCGGCCTTCGCCACCCATGACGCGGTGCACTACGGGCCGCGTTCGCAGGCGGGCGCGATCGCCCATCTGCCGGTGCCGGGCGGCACCGAGCCCTGCGCGTGCGGGCACACCGGCTGCCTCCAGGCAGAGCTGAGCGAGCGGACGCTGTGCCGGCGGGCCCGGGAGGCCGGGGTCGTCGACGGGGTGAACCCGATGCACGTGGTCGGCGCGGCGGCCGCCGGGGACCCGGTGGCCGTGCGGCTGCTCGTGGAGCGGGCCACGCTGACCGGGCGTGCGGTGCGGCTGCTGCTGGACGTGCTCAACCCGGAGACGGTGGTCGTGACCGAGGTGGGTGTCATGCACCGCGAGGACTGCCTGAACGCTGTGCGCGAGGCGGTCGGGGCGGAGCGCGCCGGCCATGTTTTCGCGACGAGTTTTCCCGGCACCGTGCTCGCCGTGGCGGGCGGATCCGTGATTCTCGACGCGCTCTATCGGGACCCGCTGGCCGCGTCACCTGAAGCTATTTAATTCAGAAACTCCGAATGTTGACAGGGGGCGCTCATGGCCGGGAACATCCTGGTCATGACCTGTCGCACCCTTTGTTGCTGACGTGTTGACGCGCCGTGAAGCGCGTATCTCCGCTGCGTGAATTCCCCTTCCCCGGCTTTCTGCTGCCCGGAATTCCGTCTGCTTTCTTGTTTTCCCTTCCGCCTGCGCACAACAACTCAGGGAGCACTCCCATGTCTTCTCCGCCCCTTTCCGGCTTCGACCGCCGTCTCTTTCTCACCTCCCTGCTGGGCGCCACCGCGGCGGCCGCCGGTCTGAGCGGCTGCGCGGGCGGCAGTGCCGCGGCCGACACCGAGGGTGCCGCCACCGAGCCGCTCGCCGGCGAGGTGCCGGCCGGCACCAGCCTGAAGATCTCCTCGTACCAGAACGTCCAGCAGCTGCAGTTCAAGCTGGCGAAGGTGCCCGCGCTGCCGTTCAAGGTGTCGAGCTGGGTGAACATCGGGGCCGGCCCGGACGTCATCAACGCCTTCCGCGCCAACTCCCTCGACCTGGCCAACAACGCGGGCATCCCGCCGATCCAGGCGCACTACCAGGGCTTCGACGCGAAGATCGTGGCGATCAACCTCACCCGCAAGCCCAACTACCTGTTCGCCACCAAGCCCGGCAGCGACATCCGCGCGGTCGAGGACTTCCGCGGCAGGAAGCTCGCCTTCTCCCAGGGCCAGGCCCAGGGGGTCGTGCTGCTGCGGGCGCTGAAGAAGGCGGGCCTGAAGTACGACGAGGTGAAGCTGGTCCCGCTGACCAGCAACCAGTTCCTCACCGCCCTGCAGTCCGGGCAGGTGGACATCGCCCCGCTCGCCAACAGCCAGGTCCCCGCCTACCTCAAGCAGTACGGGGGCAAGGGCGCCCGCGTCGTCCGGACCGACGTCGTCGACCTGCTCAACCTGCTGTGGGCGCCGCAGTCCGTGCTGAACGACTCCGCGAAGGCAGCCGCGATCGCCGCGTACATCCCGCGGTGGGCCAAGGGCCAGGTGTGGCAGTACGAGCACCCGGACGTCTGGAACGAGGAGTTCTACGTCAAGACGCAGAACCTGACCCCCGACCAGGCGAAGTCGATCAGCGATCTCGCCAACAAGCCGCTGTTCCCGCCGAGCTGGGACGAGGCGATCAGATGGGAGCAGGAGACCGCGGACCTGCTCGCCGAGGGCGGCTTCGTGAAGAAGTTCGACGTCTCCACGCTCTTCGACCACCGCTTCGAGTCCATCGCCGCCGAGGCCGTACCGGCGGAGTACCGGAGGTGACCGCCGTGACCACCACCGTGAGCACGACCGCGGTCGTCGCCGGGGACGAGGGCCACCGGGTCCGTCGGCGCCGGCGCCTCGCCCCCGGCGCCCGCCTCCCCGCCGCCCGCCTGGCCGGTCCCGTCGTCCTCGTCGTCCTCTGGGCGGTCGCCTCCGCCGCCGGAGCCCTCGACCCGGGCGCGATCCCGGCCCCCTGGACGGTCGCGCGGACCGCCGGTCACCTGTGGACCGAGGGGACGCTGCCCACCGACGTGCTGACCTCCCTCAGGCGGGCCGCGTACGGCTTCGCCATCGGCCTGACCGCGGGGGTCGTCCTCGCGCTCGTGTCGGGGCTCAGCCGGGTGGGCGAGGCGCTGATCGACGGAACGGTGCAGCTCAACCGGGCGATACCGACGCTCGGACTGATCCCGCTGTTCATCCTCTGGCTGGGCATCGGCGAGACCTTCAAGATCGCCATCATCGCGATCGTCGTCTACATACCGATCTACCTCAACACGCACGCCGCGCTCTCCGGCATCGACAGCCGGTACGTCGAACTCGCCGAGGTCCAGGACCTGTCGAGGCTCGCGTTCATCCGGAGCATCGTCATCCCCGGGGCGCTGCCCGGATTCTTCGTGGGACTCCGGCTCGGCGTCACCGGGTCCTGGCTCGGGCTGGTGGTGCTGGAGCAGATCAACGCCACCAGCGGCCTGGGCTACCTGATGTTCCAGGCCCAGAACTACGGCCAGACCGACGTCATCCTCGTCGGCCTGCTGATCTACGGCGTCTTCGGCCTGGTCTCCGACAGCGTGGTCCGCCTCGTCGAACGGAGGGTGCTGTCATGGCGACGCACACTGAGCAGCTGACCCGCCCCGCCGTCCGGCTGCGGGGTCTGACCCGGTCCTTCGCGGGCCGTAGCGTCCTGGACGGCATCGACCTCGACCTGCCCGCCGGGCAGTTCACCGCCCTGCTCGGGCACAGCGGTTCGGGCAAGTCGACGCTGCTGCGGGCGATCGCGGGTCTCGACCACGGCGTCGAGGGCGGCGGGCGGCTCACCGCGCCCGAGCGGGTGTCCGTGGTCTTCCAGGACGCGCGGCTGCTGCCGTGGCGCCGGGTCCTGGACAACGTACTCCTCGGCACCGAGGGCAAGGAGGCCGCGGAACG
>NZ_JBEXLP010000067.1:0-41396 GCF_040610035.1 Streptomyces sp. NPDC004542 | reverse complement strand
AGCGCCTCGCGCAACTCCTGCTCGGCGCGCTCCAGTTCACCGTCCTGGGCGTACACGTACCCGCGCATCCAGTGGCAGTTGGCGAGCGCCCTCCGCCGCCTTCGACCTCCGCAGGAGTCGCGCAAACACACCCATGTTCACTCCATGTATTGCTCATGCGGGCGAATCCCGCGTGGCCCGGTGCGCCCGTATGCGCGACCCGGCTCACCGCCTCCGGTAGCGGACGGCAGGTACCTCGCCACGGGCAACGATCCCGGCCCCGGGTCGTCACGTAACTCGTTCGAGGCGCGGTCGGGAGGTTTGCGAGACTGGTGCGGTGAGCAGCGCACCCCCCGCCCCCCGCGTCATCGCCGTCGTCGGACCCACCGCGGCCGGAAAGTCCGATCTGGGCGTCTTCCTGGCCCGGCAGCTCGGCGGCGAGGTCGTCAACGCCGACTCCATGCAGCTCTACCGAGGGATGGACATCGGTACCGCCAAGCTGACGCCCGAGGAGCGCGACGGCGTCCCGCACCACCTGCTGGACATCTGGAACGTCACCGTCACGGCCTCCGTCGCCGAGTACCAGAAGCTGGCCCGCGCCCGCGTCGACGCACTGCTCGCCGAGGGGCGCTGGCCCATCCTGGTCGGCGGCTCCGGCCTGTACATCCGGGGAGCGGTCGACAACCTCGAGTTCCCCGGGACCGACCCCGAGGTCCGCGCCCGCCTGGAGGACGAGCTCGCGCTGCGCGGCTCCGGCGCGCTGCACGCCCGCCTGGCCGCCGCCGATCCCGAGGCCGCGCGGGCGATCCTGCCCAGCAACGGCCGCCGGATCGTCCGGGCCCTGGAGGTGATCGAGATCACCGGCCGGCCCTTCACCGCCAACCTCCCCGGCCACGACTCCGTCTACGACACCCTCCAGATCGGCGTCGACGTGGCCCGCCCCGAGCTCGACGAGCGCATCGCGCGCCGGGTCGACCGCATGTGGGAGGCGGGGCTGGTGGACGAGGTACGCGCACTGGAGACGCGGGGCCTGCGCCAGGGGCGTACCGCGTCGCGCGCGCTCGGCTACCAGCAGGTCCTCGCGGCGCTCGCCGGGCAGTGCACCGAGGAGGAGGCCCGGGCCGAGACCGTACGCGCCACCAAACGCTTCGCGCGCCGCCAGGATTCATGGTTCAGGCGCGATCCGCGGGTGCAGTGGCTGAGTGGGGCGGCGGTGGACCGCAGGGAACTTCCGCGGCTCGCCATGGCATTGGTCGAACGACCGGTCACAGCCTGATCACGTCATGGCATCGGGATGCGCCGCCGGTCATCGCGGCCTCCGGTGCCGTGCCATCATCGAGCTTCGATCGACCAAGTGGAGTCCTAGTTGGGAGGGCGCGTGGCGATGGAGGCCGGCCCTCGCGACACCGCACGAAGCACCGAGTACGTCACCACCGACGGCGGCGAACCGGAACAGGGCGAGGAGCGACTCAGCCCCGACGGACCGGACGAGACGCCGGACGGTGTGACCGCCGACGGCCCCGAGCCCGAGGAGATGTTCGCGGGTGGCCCCGAGGTCGAGGTCGAGCTGCGCCCGCAGCGCCGGCTGCGCCTCTGGCAGCTCGCGCCCATCGTGGGCCTGGCCGCGGTCGGCTCCCTGATGTTCGCCTTCCCGCTGGCCTTCGACTTCGGCGACAGCGGTGCCGTCATCGCCATGTTGGGCCTGCTGATCTGCTCCTGCGCCGCCGGCTGGGGCATGACGGCCGCGCGCCGCGTCGGCCACACCTGGCCGGGCCTGCCGGCACGGGGGTCGGACTGCCGCCCTGACTGGCGGGTCGTGCTCGGATACGTGCTGCTGGTGACCGTGGTGGTGATCCTCGCCGTGTGGCGGGTGGCACGGCTGCGCTGAAGCGCTCCTCCGTCAGGGGGGCGGATCCGGTGCCGGCCCGTGGCCGTGCCGTGTGGGCGCGATCGTCCGCGGACGGCCGCCACCGCCCCTCCCGTCCCCGCGCCGACCCACCGGCCGAGCGCTCCCGTACGATCGAGGAATGAGCACGCGGATCGCCTTCCTCAAGGGTCACGGCACGGAGAACGACTTCGTGATCGTCCCGGACCCCGAGAACGCCGTCGACCTGACCCCGGCCGCCGTGGCCGCCCTGTGCGACCGCCGCGCGGGCATCGGCGGCGACGGAGTGCTGCACGTCGTGCGGTCCGCCGCCCACCCGGAGGCCAGGGACATGGCGGGCGAGGCCGAGTGGTTCATGGACTACCGCAACGGCGACGGCTCGATCGCGGAGATGTGCGGCAACGGAGTGCGGGTGTTCGCGCGCTACCTCCAGCACGCCGGGCACGTGGGCGAAGGGGACACCGCGATCGCCACGCGCGGGGGCGTCAAGGCCGTCCACATCGCCAAGGACGGCGACATCACCGTCGGCATGGGCAGCGCGCGCCTCCCCGAAGGGGACGTCACCGTCAGCGTCGGTGAGCGCAGCTGGCCCGCGCGCAACGTGAACATGGGCAACCCGCACGCGGTCGCCTTCGTCGACGACCTCGCGCACGCCGGCGACCTGCTCGCACCGCCGCCCTTCAGCCCGGCGGCCGCCTACCCGGACGGGGTGAACGTCGAGTTCGTCGTCGACCGCGGTCCCCGTCACGTCGCGATGCGCGTGCACGAGCGTGGTTCCGGCGAGACCCGTTCCTGCGGCACCGGCGCGTGCGCCGTCGCCGTGGCGGCCGCGCGCCGGGACGGCGCCGACCCGGCCGTCACCGGCACCGGGGCAACCTACACGGTCGACGTACCCGGCGGGCGACTGGTGATCACCGAGCGGCCGGACGGCGAGATCGAGATGACCGGACCCGCCGTGATCGTCGCCGAGGGCGAGATCGACGCCGAGTGGCTGGAAAACGCGGTCCGTTGACCACGGGAACCGTGGTCACGAGCGGCCCCGGCCGCCGATTCGCGCCTTCCGGCCGCCGATTCGCCGCGGAACGACGACAGGTCGGCGACCGCGTGACGCAAAACCGTAAACCTCTCAGCCGTCGCTCGAATGGGTGATCCGTTTCACGCTCGGCGAGAGGCGGTCGGTCGGGCCCGGTGGGCTCGGTAGCATCAAGCACCGGCACGGACGGGGGAACGTCGCCATCCCTGAGCCGTATATGCCCTGGGGGCCCGTCCGCCGGTCCACGAGCCGGAGGTGCCCATGAGTGCGGAGGCCACGAACCCCGCGACCCCTGGTCCTGTAGCCCCTACAGTGCCCCGCAGGAAGGCCCGCCCCCGGATCGACCTGCGCCGACTGGGCCGGGCCGCGCTGCTCGGCCCCGGCGGCCGCGACAAGCTCCCCGACGCCATCGGCCACGTCGTCGAGGCCCACCGCGCCCACTACCCCGACGCCGACCTCGAACCCCTGCGCCGCGCCTACGTCCTGGCCGAGTCCTCGCACCGCGGCCAGATGCGCAAGAGCGGCGAGCCGTACATCACGCACCCGCTCGCCGTGACGCTGATCCTCGCCGAACTCGGCGCCGAGACCACGACCCTGACGGCCTCTTTGCTCCACGACACCGTCGAGGACACCGATGTGACCCTCGATCAGGTGCGGGAGCAGTTCGGCGAGGAGGTCCGTTACCTCGTCGACGGGGTCACGAAGCTCGAAAAGGTCGAGTACGGGGCCGCCGCCGAATCCGAGACCTTCCGCAAGATGCTGGTCGCGACCGGCAACGACGTCCGCGTGATGTCCATCAAACTCGCCGACCGGCTCCACAACATGCGCACCCTGGGCGTGATGCGCCCCGAGAAGCAGGCGCGCATCGCCAAGGTGACCAGGGACGTCCTGATCCCGCTCGCCGAGCGTCTCGGAGTCCAGGCGCTCAAGACCGAGATGGAGGACCTCGTCTTCGCGATCCTCCACCCCGAGGAGCACGCGCACACACGCGAGTTGATCGCCGAGAACGCGAGCCGTCCCGACGATCCCCTCGCGGAGGTCGCCGACGAGGCCCGCGCGGTCCTGCGCGAAGCCGGCATCCAGGCCGAAGTCCTCATCCGCCCCCGGCACTTCGTCTCCGTCCACCGTGTCGGCCGCAAACGCGGGCAACTGCGCGGCGCCGACTTCGGTCGGCTGCTGGTGCTGGTCAACGAGGACGCGGACTGCTACGGCGTGCTGGGCGAACTGCACACCTGCATGACCCCCGTCGTCTCGGAGTTCAAGGACTTCATCGCCGTACCGAAGTTCAACCTGTACCAGTCGCTGCACACCGCCGTCGCGCGCGCGGACGGGCAGGTCGTCGAAGTCCTCATCCGCACCCATCAGATGCACAAGGTCGCCGAGGCCGGTGTCATCGCGCTCGGCAATCCGTACGCGCCCCCTCCGGAGGAGCAGGCCGCGGCCGACGAGCGTGTCGACCCCACCCGCCCCGGCTGGCTCTCCCGCCTCCTCGACTGGCAGCAGGCGGCACCCGACCCCGACACCTTCTGGTCCACCCTGCGCGAGGACCTCGCCCAGGACCGTGAGATCACCGTCTTCCGGCCCGACGGCGGCACCCTGGGCCTGCCCGAGGGCGCCACCTGCGTGGACGCCGCGTACGCGCAGTACGGCGAGGACGCGCACGCCTGCATCGGCGCACGCGTCAACGGCCGGCTGGCCACCCTGAGCACCGTGCTGAGGGACGGTGACACCGTTCAGCTCCTCATGGGCCAGGACCCCGCCTCCGAGCCCTCCCGGGAATGGCTGGACCACGCCCACACCCCGGCCGCCCGCATCGCCATCCAGCGGTGGCTGGCGGCCCACCCGGAGGCCGGCGACGCGGCGGCACGGGAAGCGGACGAGGACCGCTGGAGCGGCGCGGAGTCCCCCGGCGGGGCGGACGGCGCCACGGGCCGGCCCTTCGAGACCACGGCCGAACGGGATTCCCGCCCCGGCACCGGCTCCGTCACCGACGCCCCCTCCGCCCGCCCCGCGGCGACCAGTGCCGTCGTCGACCGGCCCGGGGCGACCGTGCGGCTCGCCGGGTGCTGTACGCCCGTACCGCCCGACGAGGTCACCGGGTTCGCCGTACGCGGCGGGGTGGTGACCGTGCACCGCGTGGGATGCGCCGGAGCGTCGCGCATGATGAGCGCCGGGCGTGCGGAGGTCGCAGTGCGCTGGGGTGACACCGCCGAGTGCCGGGTCACCCTGGTCGCCGAATCGTTCGGCCGCCCCCACCTGCTCGCCGACCTCACCGAGGCGATCGCCCTCGAAGGCGCCGAGATCGTCTCCGCCACCGTCGCCCCGCCGAGCCAGCAGCGCGTCCGCCACACCTACACCCTCCAGCTCCCCGACGCGGCCCGCCTCCCGGCCCTCATGCGCGCCATGCGGAACGTGCCGGGCGTGTACGACGTCGGCCGGGCCCAGCACCAGGGACCCGGGTCCTGAGGCACGCGCCCCGGCAATCCGGCGGCACCCGTTCGGGTGGGCCGGTCGCGCGCCGTCGCGGCAGGGCGGGCGCGCGCTGGTAGCCGTGGTCCATGCTGCTCACGCCCCGCCTGCCGGACCGGCGCCCCGGTGTCCCCGGTGCCCGCCCCACCACCGTCCGCCGCCGGAGGAGGGCCGCCGTCCTCCTGGCCTCCGCCGTCTCGGCCTGTCTGCTCGCCGCGAGCGCCCCCGCCGTCCCGCTGGGCGTCGGCGACCGGCTCTACCCGTACCTGGGCAACCCCGGGTACGACGTGGCGTCGTACGACCTCGCCTTCGCCTACCCCGGACGCAACGACAAGCCCCTCCGGGCCGTCACCACGATCCGCGCCCGCACGACCGCCCCGCTGGAGCGGCTCAACCTCGACTTCGCGCACGGCACCGTCGAGTCCGTCCAGGTGGACGGCAGGCCCGCCGCCTTCACCGGCGCCGGCGACGACCTTGTGATCACGCCCGAGACACCGCTGGCCGAGGGCGACTGGACGCGGATCACCGTGCGGCACACCAGCGACCCCAGAGAGGACGAAGGCCGGGACGGCGGCTGGGTGCGGACCGCCGACGGGCTGGTCATGGCCAACCAGGCCGACGCCGCGCACCTGGTGTTCCCGTGCAACGACCACCCCTCCGACAAGGCGATGTTCACCATCCGGATCACCGCCCCCAACGGCTACACCGCCGTCGCGGGCGGCATGCCGGCCGGCGTGACCAGGGCCGGCGGCTCCACCACCTGGACGTACCGGACCCGGCACCCCATGGCCACCGAACTCGCCCAGGTGTCCATCGGCCGTTCCGCGGTGCTGCACCGCACCGGACCGCACGCACTGCCGGTGCGCGACGTGGTCCCCGCCGCCGACCGCAAGGCACTCGAACCCTGGCTCGCGAAGACCCCGGACCAGATCGCCTGGCTGGAGAGCAAGATCGGCGCCTACCCCTTCGAGACCTACGGCGTGCTCGTGGCCGAGGCCGCCACCGGCTTCGAACTGGAGACGCAGACCCTCTCCCTCTTCGAGGAGGACCTGTTCACCGATCGCGTCTACCCCAGGTGGTACGTCGAGTCGATCATGGTGCACGAGCTGTCCCACCAGTGGTTCGGCGACAGTGTGAGCCCGCGCACCTGGTCCGACGTGTGGCTCAACGAGGGGCACGCCACCTGGTACGAGGCCCTGTACGCGCAGGAGAAGGCGCACAAGTCCCTGGCCGACCGCATGAAGGAGGCGTACCGCTCCTCCGACCGCTGGCGCGCCTCCGGTGGCCCGCCCGCACGGCCCGAGCCGCCCGAGCCCGGGCAGAAGATCGGCATCTTCCGGCCCAACGTGTACGACGGAGCCGCGCTGGTGCTCTACGCCCTGCGCCAGGAGATCGGCCGCCCCGCCTTCGAAGCCCTGGAGCGGGCCTGGGTACGTCAGCACCACGACGGCACGGCGACCACAGCCGACTTCACCCGCCTCGCCGCGGACATCGCCGGCCGCGACCTGACCGGCTTCTTCCAGGCCTGGCTGTACGGAGAGAAGACCCCGCCCATGCCCGGTCACCCCGACTGGAAGGCGGCGGCGCAGCGGGTGGCGAAGAAATAGCGGACTCGTGGGGCCGGGGGAGGGGCGGTGACGGGCGCGGTGCCGCGCCGCCCGTCCGTGCCGTGCGGTGGCGCCGTGCCGCTCCGGGGCGGGTGCGGGCCGGGAGCGTGCCGACGGGCGGCCGGGCAGGGCCGTTCCGGGGCCGGCCCCCGCCCGGCAGCGCGCGATAAGGCGGTGACGAGACGGGTCGTGCCGTGCGACCATCTTCGGGTCGGCGCGGCACGGAGACGGGAATCTCTCCGGGCACCCGTGCGTTGTGCACAGTGACGGACGGATCCCATCAGGACCGCCCATCGGATCTCCTCATCGACGTAAGGATCAAATGACCTCCTCTTCTTCCCCTTCCCAGGACACCAAGCGCTTCGCGCACGCCTACCCCGAAGGTCTTCGGGCCGATGCCCTGATGGAAGAGGACGTCGCCTGGAGCCACGAGATCGACGGAGAGCGGGACGGCGACCAGTTCGACCGCTCCGAGCGCGCGGCTCTGCGCCGCGTCGTGGGCCTCTCCACCGAGCTCGAGGACGTCACCGAGGTCGAGTACCGCCAGCTCCGCCTGGAGCGCGTCGTCCTCGTCGGGGTGTGGACCACCGGAACGGCCCAGGACGCCGACAACTCCCTCGCGGAGCTCGCCGCCCTCGCGGAGACCGCCGGCGCGCTCGTGCTCGACGGCGTCATCCAGCGCCGCGACAAGCCCGACCCGGCCACCTACATCGGCTCCGGCAAGGCCGCCGAGCTGCGGGACATCGTCCTCGAAACCGGCGCGGACACCGTCATCTGCGACGGTGAGCTGAGCCCGGGCCAGCTGATCCAGCTGGAGGACGTCGTCAAGGTCAAGGTCATCGACCGTACGGCCCTGATCCTGGACATCTTCGCCCAGCACGCCAAGTCCCGAGAGGGGAAGGCGCAGGTCGCGCTCGCGCAGATGCAGTACATGCTGCCGCGGCTGCGCGGCTGGGGTCAGTCGCTGTCCCGGCAGATGGGTGGCGGTCGCGGTGGCCTCGCCACGCGCGGTCCCGGTGAGACCAAGATCGAGACGGACCGGCGCCGGATCCGCGAGAAGATGGCGAAGATGCGCCGGGAGATCGCGGACATGAAGACCGGCCGCGAGGTCAAGCGCCAGGAACGCCGGCGCAACAAGGTGCCGTCCGTCGCCATCGCGGGCTACACCAACGCCGGCAAGTCCTCGCTGCTCAACCGCCTCACGGGCGCGGGCGTGCTGGTCGAGAACGCCCTGTTCGCGACCCTCGACCCGACCGTGCGCCGGGCCGAGACCCCGAGCGGCCGGGTGTACACCCTGGCCGACACGGTCGGTTTTGTCCGGCATCTGCCGCACCACCTGGTCGAGGCGTTCCGCTCCACCATGGAGGAGGTCGGCGACTCCGACCTGATCCTGCACGTCGTGGACGGTTCGCACCCGAACCCGGAGGAGCAGCTGGCCGCCGTGCGCGAGGTGATCCGGGACGTCGGCGCCACCGACGTGCCCGAGATCGTCGTGATCAACAAGGCGGACGCGGCCGATCCGCTGGCGCTCCAGCGGCTCATGCGGATCGAGAAGCGCTCCATCGCCGTCTCGGCCCGCACCGGCCGGGGCATCCCCGAGCTGCTGGCGCTCATCGACAACGAGCTGCCCAGGCCGTCCGTCGAGATCGAGGCGCTGGTGCCGTACACGCACGGCAAGCTGGTCGCCCGTGCCCACACCGAGGGCGAGGTGATCTCCGAGGAGCACACCGCGGAGGGCACCCTGCTCAAGGTGCGGGTGCACGAGGAGCTGGCGGCGGATCTCGCGCCGTACGCGCCCGCTCCCGCGCTCTGACGCACAGCCGCTCCGGCGCACAACGCTGAAGGCCCGCCCCCGCTCGTCGCGGGGGCGGGCCTTCGCACACCGGCGTCAGGCCGGCTCACCGGGCCCTACTGTCCGGCGAACTGCTTGCTGACCTTGCTGTACACGCCCTTGGCCACGTCACCCAGCCGCGGACCCGCCAGCCAGCCCGCGGACACCGGACCGATGGAGGTGTTGGAGACCAGCGCCGGCTTGCCGTCCGAGCCCGTCTCCACCCAGCCGCCGCCGGACGAACCGCCCGTCATCGTGCAGCCGATCCGGTACATCGTCGGGTCCGACTTCTGGATCGACAACCGCCCCGGCCTGTCCTGGCACTGGTACGCCAGCCGGCCGTCGTACGGCGCCGCCGCCGGGTAGCCGGTCGCCGTGATGCTCTGCACCTTCGGCACCGCCGGCGCGTCGAAGTTCACCGGGAGCGCCGAACCGACCGTCTCCTCCAGCGATTTGCCGCCATTGCCCTGTTCCGGCGTGACGTGGATGACGGCGAAGTCGTACGATGCGCCGTTCCCGCCGGTCTCACCGCCCTGCGCGATCCACTGCTGGGAGGTCTGCGCCGCATCGGCCCACCAGACCCCGTACGGGGCGACCTGTTCCCTGGTGGCGCTCTCCAACTGCTGCGCTGACATGCCGGTGTTGTTGTACGACGGCACGAAGGCGATGTTGCGGTACCAGCCGCCCTTCTTGCCGGCGTGCACGCAGTGGCCCGCCGTCCAGATGAGGTTCGACTTGCCCGGGTGCGCCGGGTCCTCCACGACCGTGGCCGAGCACACCATCGTGCCCTCGGGGGAGTCGAAGAAGACCTTGCCGGCCGTGGCCGCGTTGACGTGGTACGGAGCTTGCACCGCCTGGGCCTTGACCGGAGCCGGCGGCGGGTCCGTCACCCCCTGGTCACCGGAGATGTCGTTGTCGTCGACACCCTTGTCCGGATCGTCGGCGTCCCGCATGCGGTCCGGGTCCCACAGGCCCTTGATGATCGGGTTGACGAAGTCGTTGGCCTCGCGCAGCCAGTCGTCCCTGTCCCAGTTCTTCCAGGCGCCGTTCTTCCACTTGTCGATGTCGATCCCGTGCTCTTTGAGCTTGTTCCTGATGTCGTCCGGGATCTTGATCTTTCCGTCGCCGCCGGTCGCGGCGGTGGTCGGCCTGCTGTCGGCGTTGTCGTCACCGCCGCCGTCGCAGGCGGTCGCGGTCAGCGCCAGCGCCGAGGCGAGGGCGACCGCCGCCAGCACGGGGGAGGTTCTGCGCGGCCCGCCCCTCCCCCGGCGGACGGTGGACGACGGCCGTATGGATCGCATGGTCTTGACTCCCCCTGCTGTAAAGGAACTCGGCGCTGTGCCCGCGTCATCCGGCGGAACTCATGGGGAGTTCACGCCCGTGTCACGGACGTCTGGGAACGGCATCACACACTATGCGCTCGCTGTGGGGGACTTCCGACGGAACGGCAACGGTTCCGTCACGGTAAGGATCTTGAAGCAACCCGTAACCGGCGGGCCGGTCGGAGGTTGGTAGCGGTGGGGGGCCTGCTGCCTGTGCCCGGTCCCCCTGAGGGAGCAAGCCGCCTCTGGACAGCGGGAGGACAAGGCCGTGGCCGTGACGGAGTCGGTGTCCGGGGGAGCGCGCGAAGCACACGAGGGGATCCTGCGGCGTCAGTCGGCGCGCGAGTCCGCGGCGCGCACCTACGCACGCGCCCTCCCGATCGTGCCGGTCCGGGCGCGTGGCCTGACCATCGAGGGCGCCGACGGCCGCCGCTACCTCGACTGCCTCTCCGGCGCCGGTACCCTCGCCCTCGGCCACAACCACCCGGCCGTCCTGGAGGCGATCCGCAAGGTCCTCGACTCGGGCGCCCCCCTGTCCGTCCTCGACCTGGCGACCCCTGTCAAGGACGCCTTCATCACCGAGCTGTTCCGCACCCTGCCTCCCGGGCTGGCCGACCGGGCTCGCGTGCAGTTCTGCGGGCCTGCCGGTACCGACGCCGTGGAGGCCGCGTTCAAGCTGGTGCGCGCCGCGACCGGCCGCTCCGGCATCCTGGCCTTCACCGGCGCCTACCACGGCATGACCAGCGGCGCCCTGGCCGCGTCCGGCGGCGCCTGCGACGTACGGGTCGCCCGCCTGCCCTATCCGCAGGACTACCGCTGCCCGTTCGGCGTCGGCGGCCGGCACGGCGCCGAACTCGCGGCGCGCTGGACCGAGTCCGTCCTCGACGACCCCAAGTCGGGTGTGCCACTGCCCGCAGGGATGATCCTCGAACCCGTCCAGGGCGAAGGCGGAGTGATTCCCGCCCCGGACGACTGGATGCGCCGCATGCGGCAGATCACGGCCACCCGGTCCGTCCCGCTGATCGCCGACGAGGTCCAGACGGGAGTCGGCCGGACCGGCGCCTTCTGGGCCGTGGAACACAGCGGCGTCACGCCCGACGTGATGGTCCTGTCGAAGGCCATCGGCGGCAGCCTCCCTCTCGCCGTCGTCGTCTACCGCGACGACCTCGACGTGTGGGAGCCGGGCGCCCACGCGGGCACTTTCCGCGGCAACCAGCTCGCCATGGCCGCGGGCACGGCCACCCTCGCCCACGTCCGGGAGAACCGCCTCGCCGAACGCGCCGCCCTGCTCGGCTCGCGCATGCTGTCCCAACTGGACGCACTCCGGGGCGAATTCCCGTGCGTCGGCGACGTGCGGGGCCGTGGCCTGATGATCGGCGTCGAGGTGGTGGATCCGGAACGGGGCGGGGAAGCCGACGCGGACGGGCCGGGCGAGACCCTTGCGGTGCCGGGACCGGCCGCCCGTCCGGAAGGCGGTCCGGCGACGCCGCCGCCCGGACCCCGAAGTCCCCGCATCCCGCGGCCCGCCGTTCCCCAACTGGCCGCTGCCGTCCAGCGGGAGTGTCTGCGCCGCGGTCTGATCGTCGAACTCGGCGGCCGCCACGCCAGCGTCGTACGGCTCCTTCCGCCCCTGACGATCAGCGACGACCAGGCCGCCGCCGTACTCGACCGCCTCGCCGACGCGGTCGCGGCCGTGTCCCGCGGTGGCTCCCCGGCCGACATGGCCGGGACGCCCTGGATCTGAGGCATGCCCCCTTCGCCCACCGCGCCGCCCCCCGCACCAGCACCGGAGGACCAGACTTGAACGACATTCCGGCACCGGACCGCCGTGCCCACGTCCCACACCTCCGTGCCCACCGCATCCCTTCCCCTCCCGTACCTGATCCCGAGGCGGCGCCCCCGCACACACCGCGCCGGCCGGAAGCCGATCCCGCGCGCGAAGCCGGCACCGATCTCCTGGACCACTTCGACCCGCACACCGCCGCGCAGGCCGCCGCCATGGAGAACCTCCTTCGCTGCTGGGTCCGTGAGACAGGCCTCGCCGCACCGGACACCGGCGCCCTGCGCATCCCGTTCCCCGCCAGCGCCACAGCTGTGATCACACCGGTCCACCACTGGTCCCCGACCGGCTGGCACCGCTTCGGACTGCCCCGGTTCGCCGGCGCCCCCCGGAGCGCCCCACCGCTCGACGCGGTGACACTGGCGGCCCTGATCAGCCGGGAGGCACACGGAAGGACCGAGGGCACCGACGCGGGCCCGGACGCCGCAGCCGCCGGCAGCGGTGACCTCGTCGCGCGCGTGGGCGACTCCCTCCGCCGCTCCGTCACCTTTATCGAGGACCGGCGCGCACACCCCGCCGACGGCCCCGACCGCTTCCTCGCCGCCGAGCAGGCACTGCTGCTCGGACACCCCTTCCACCCGGCCCCGAAGAGCCGCGAGGGCCTGACCGACTCCGAATCCCTCCGCTGCTCACCCGAACTGCGCGGGTCCTTCCCGCTCCACTGGGTCGCCGTGGCCCCCTCGCTGCTCGCCGCCGACTCGGCCTGGACCGAGAGCGGCCGGCCTGTGCCGGCCCACCGGCTCACGGCCCGGCTCGCCGGCCCGGGACTGCCCCTGCCCGACGGATACGCCGCCCTGCCGCTGCACCCCTGGCAGTGGCGCGAGGTCCGGCACCGCGAGACGACCGCGGCCCTCCTTGACGCCGGGCTGCTCAGGTCACTCGGCTCCCACGGCTCCCCGTGGCACCCCACCTCCTCCGTGCGGACGGTCCACCGGTCCGGCGCCGCCGCCATGCTCAAGCTGTCCCTCGGCCTGCGGATCACCAACTCCCGGCGCGAGAACCTCCGCAAGGAACTCCACCGCGGCGTGGAGGTGCACCGCCTGCTGCGCGGCGGCCTGTCCCGGCAGTGGCAGGCCGCGCACCCGGACTTCGACATCGTCCGGGACCCGGCATGGCTGGCCGTCGACGACCCGCACGGCCGGCCGGTCCCCGGGCTCGACGTGATGATCCGGCACAACCCGTTCACCCCGTCCGACGACGTCTCCTGCGTCGCCGGCCTCGTGTCACCCCGGCCCGGCGTCCACCCGGCTACCGGCGACGCACGTGCCCGTACCGGGACGCGGCCCCTCCGATCCCGGCTGGCCGTTGTCGTCACCCGGCTCGCCGAGCGCACCGGCCGGTCCCGTGGCGCCGTCGCCGCGGAGTGGTTCCTGCGCTACCTGGAGCAGGTCGTGCGGCCCGTCCTGTGGCTGGACGGCGAAGCGGGCATCGCCCTCGAGGCCCACCAGCAGAACACCTTGCTTCTCCTGGACGGCGACGGCTGGCCGGCCGGCGGCCGCTACCGCGACAACCAGGGCTACTACTTCCGCGAGTCCCGGCGCGCCGAACTCGACGCGCGCCTGCCCGGGATCGGCGCGCACAGCGACACCTTCGTCTCCGACGAGGTCACGAACGAACGCTTCGCGTACTACCTCGCCATCAACAACGTGCTCGGCCTCATCGGTGCGTTCGGGTCCCAGCAGCTGTCGGACGAACAGCTGTTGCTCGCCGCCTTCCGCCGGTTCCTCGGCGACGTCGCATCGGGCCCGGCAGCGCTGCGCACGGCCCTGCCCGCCCTCCTGCTCGATTCGCCCGTGCTGCGCTGCAAGGCCAACCTGCTGACCCGGTTGCACGGCCTCGACGAGCTGGTCGGCCCGGTCGACACCCAGTCCGTCTACGTCACCATCGCCAACCCCCTTCACTCCTGAACCGACCGCACGACCGCACGACCGCACCGACTTCCTTCACTTCCAGGGAACATGACCCACCCGTCTCCTGAGAGGAGCGCGCCGTGCCTCCCACCGACGCGAGCACCGACACCGGTCCCGTCCGCCCGGACTGCCCGGATCCGGGCGAAGACGGCGAGGACACCCTGGAACTGCGGCTGTCCGGCGAACTCGTCGCTCTGTTCACCACGCAGACGACGGACACCGCCCCCCGCGGCAGGTGCGCGCCTGCCGACGGGCACGCGCGCGACGGCACAGGGGAGACCGGCGCGCCGAACCCGTTCGCCGACGACCTGCTCGACGGAGTCGGCGGCTGGGGCCCGACCGCCACGCCCGTGGGCACGTTCCGGCTGACACGGGTCCGGGCCGAGCGTGACCTGCCGCTCATCAGCCGCTGGATGAACGACCCCGCCGTCTCCGCGTTCTGGGAACTGGCCGGTTCCCCGGCGCGGACCGAGGAGCACCTGCGCGCCCAACTCGACGGTGACGGACGCAGCGTCCCGTGTGTCGGCATGCTGGACGGCACCCCGATGAGCTACTGGGAGGTGTACCGGGCCGACCTGGACCCGCTGGCCCGCCACTACCCGGCCCGCCCGCACGACACCGGGATCCACCTCCTCATCGGCGCGGTCGCCGACCGTGGGCGAGGCTTCGGCTCGGCCCTGCTCAGATCGGTCGCCGACCTGGTCCTGGACCACCGCCCGGCCTGCGCGCGCGTCGTCGCGGAACCCGACCTTCGCAACACCCCCTCCGTGGCCGCCTTCCTGAGCGCCGGTTTCCGGTTCGGTGCCGAGGTCGACTTGCCTGCCAAGCGGGCCGCCCTCATGCTGCGGGACCGGACCCTGCGCCATCTGATGTAGCACTGCGTAATGACGTCGTCACAGATGGAACGAAGCCCGAGCCGACCGGGTTCCCAGCCCGCCGGACGAATTGGAAATTTCTTGATCCCGTTCCGCGCCTCCGCGTTCCCACCCCCGGTTCCGGACTTGATCACCCGTTTGTCAGTGCCGGGCCGTAGGGTTGACGCGCTATGACGAAGCCCTCTCTCCCCGAACTCCTGCACGCGGCTGTCGCAGCCGTCGGCGGCACGGAGCGCCCCGGCCAGGTCACCATGGCCGAAGCGGTCGCCGAGGCGATCGACGACGGATCCCACCTGCTGGTCCAGGCCGGCACCGGCACCGGAAAGTCGCTGGGTTACCTCGTGCCGGCGCTCGCGCACGGAGAGCGCGTCGTCGTGGCGACCGCCACTCTGGCCCTGCAGCGCCAGCTCGTGGAACGCGACCTGCCGCGCACGGTGGACGCGCTGCACCCGCTGCTGCGCCGCCGCCCGGAGTTCGCCATGCTCAAGGGCCGGTCGAACTACCTGTGCCTGCACCGTCTGCACGAGGGCGTGCCGCAGGACGAGGAGGAGGGTCTGTTCGACCAGTTCGAGGCGGCGGCTCCGACCAGCAAGCTGGGCCAGGACCTGCTGCGGCTGCGTGACTGGTCGGACGAGACCGAGACGGGCGACCGGGACGACCTCACACCCGGCGTCTCCGACCGGGCCTGGTCCCAGGTGTCGGTGTCCTCCCGGGAGTGCCTGGGTGCCTCGAAATGCGCGTACGGAGCCGAGTGCTTCGCCGAGATGGCCCGCGAACGGGCCAAGCTCGCAGAGGTCGTCGTCACCAACCACGCTCTGCTGGCCATCGACGCGATCGAGGGCGCGCCGGTGCTTCCGCAGCACGAGGTGCTGGTCGTGGACGAGGCGCACGAGCTCGTCTCGCGCGTCACCGGTGTCGCCACCGGCGAGCTCACGCCCGGCCAGGTCAACCGCGCGGTGCGCCGTGCCGCCAAGCTGGTCAACGAGAAGGCCGCCGACCAGTTGCAGACCGCTGCCGAGGGCTTCGAGCGGCTGATGGAGCTCGCTCTGCCGGGCCGCCTGGAGGAGATCCCCGAAGACCTCGCCTACGCCCTGATGGCACTGCGGGACGCTGCGCGCACGGTCATCTCGGGGATCGGCGCGACCCGCGACAAGTCGGTCCAGGACGAGGACGCGGTCCGCAAGCAGGCCCTCGCCTCCGTGGAGGCGGTGCACGACGTGGCGGAGCGCGTCGTGAACGGCTCCGAGTGGGACGTGGTCTGGTACGAGCGGCACGACCGTTTCGGCGCCTCCCTGCGTGTGGCCCCCATGTCCGTCTCCGGCCTCCTGAGGGAGAAGCTCTTCGCGGACCGTTCCGTCGTCCTCACCTCCGCGACGTTCAAGCTCGGCGGCGACTTCAACGGCGTCGGTGCCTCCCTCGGGCTCGCCCCCGAGGGCACGGAAGGGGACGACGTCCCCCAGTGGAAGGGAGTCGATGTCGGCTCGCCCTTCGACTACCGCAAGCAGGGCATCCTGTACGTCGCCAAGCACCTGGCCCGTCCCGCGCGCGACGGCGACCGCGCCGACATGCTCGACGAACTGACCGAGCTCATCCAGGCCGCCGGTGGTCGCACGCTCGGACTCTTCTCCTCGATGCGGGCCGCCCAGCTCGCCGCGGAGGAGCTCCGGTCCCGCATTCCGGAGTACCCGATACTGCTCCAGGGCGAGGAGACCCTGGGTGAACTGATCAAGAACTTCGCGGCGGACCCGATGACCTGCCTGTTCGGCACGCTGTCGCTGTGGCAGGGTGTGGATGTCCCCGGCCCCAGCTGCCAACTGGTCGTCATGGACAAGATCCCCTTCCCGCGCCCCGACGACCCGTTGATGAGCGCCCGCCAGAAGGCGGTGGAGGACGCCGGCGGCAACGGTTTCATGGCGGTCGCCGCCACCCACGCCGCGCTCCTCATGGCCCAGGGCGCCGGCCGCCTCGTGCGGGCGTCGGGGGATCGGGGTGTGGTGGCCGTACTGGACCAGCGGCTGGCCACCGCGCGGTACGGCGGCTACCTCAAGGCGTCCCTGCCCGACTTCTGGTACACCACGGACCGCAATCAGGTCCGCAAGTCACTGGCCGCCATCGACGCGGCGGCGAAGCAGACGGAACCGAACTGATCAGCGGTGGCCCGTCCCCTTGCGGGACGGGCCACCCTGACGTCTGCACCGCGCAGGCCCTCGGCCGCGCAGTACAGGGCCCCGGAACCGGCGCAGGGGTTCCGGGGCCCGGTCAGTGGACGAGCCGCTTCCGGCCGTCCGCCGCGGTCGTCACACGCGCCGCAGCACCGCGACGACCTTGCCCAGAATGGTCGCGTCGTCGCCGGGGATCGGCTCGTAGGCCGAGTTGTGGGGGAGAAGCCACACATGGCCGTCCTCGCGCTTGAAGCGCTTGACGGTGGCCTCGCCGTCGAGCATGGCCGCCACGATGTCGCCGTTCTCGGCGACGGGCTGGCGGCGGACGGTGACCCAGTCGCCGTCGCAGATCGCGGCCTCGATCATGGAGTCGCCGACGACCTTGAGGACGAAGAGCTCGCCGTCGCCGACCAGCTGCCGGGGGAGCGGGAAGACGTCCTCGACGGACTCCTCGGCGAGGATCGGGCCGCCGGCGGCGATACGGCCGACCAGCGGGACGTACGACGCGGCCGGCTTGCCCGCGGTGTCGGTGGGCTGCACCGTCATCGCCTGGTCGGAACCGCGCACCTCGTACGCGCGCGGGCGGTGCGGGTCACGGCGCAGGAAGCCCTTGCGCTCCAGCGCCATCAACTGGTGCGCGACCGAGGATGTGCTGGAGAGACCGACGGCCTGGCCGATCTCGCGCATGGACGGCGGGTAGCCCCGCCGCTGTACCGAGTCCCTGATGACCTCGATCACCCGGCGTTGCCGGTCGGTGAGTCCGGAGCTGTCCGCCCGGATGCCTGGAGGTCGGCCCGGCAGGGAGCGCTTTTGCCCCTCGGGATTCGTGGCTTCGTTCATCGCGTGCACCGTCTCGAGTCGGCCCTGGGAGCGGTCCTGGGCGGTGATGGTGGCACTGTCTGCGGTGGTGGTCACGTCGGCCCCTCTCGATGGTCTCCCTGCTGGACAACGGTAGTTGCTTTCGAAAGGTTGCGCCAAACACACGTTCGAGTGAAAAAACGAGATTCACCTGACGCGATCACGTGTGTGGGTGTATGGCCTACGCGGCACCTGGCGGACAAAAGGGCTCATTGTTGTACTCTTCACCGCCGGGGTGGCGGCCTCGTGGGTCGCGCCCCCAGTCTGCCATCCGGAAGCCCGTCAACCCGGTACCGAACGCCTTCTGTGCCGGAGTCCTACGCGTCCTCCGTGCGGCGCCCACGGTATCTCCGTATCGGCCCCCGCGACACGTCTGCGACACGCGCGCGTGTTGGTGCAGGAGCCAAGCCCTACATGTAGTGGTTGGATGGCTACTGCCACCCATAAGTTGTGGTCCCCGGTGTCAGTGGTGCTTCTGGGATCCCCTATGCTGGTGGCTGCTTCGAGGGGCCCAGGAGTCCTTTCGGGGCTGTTGAGTCTGCTGTGAGGAGGGTTGGAGATCATGCACTGCCCCTTCTGCAGGCACCCCGACAGCCGCGTGGTCGACAGTCGTACGACCGACGACGGCACGTCGATCCGCAGGCGCCGCCAGTGCCCCGACTGCTCCCGTCGTTTCACGACCGTGGAGACGTGCTCGCTCATGGTGGTCAAGCGGTCCGGAGTCACTGAGCCCTTCAGCCGTACCAAGGTCATCAACGGCGTGCGCAAGGCGTGCCAGGGGCGGCCTGTCACCGAGGACGCTCTCGCCCAGCTCGGCCAGCGGGTCGAGGAGGCGGTGCGGGCCACGGGAAGCGCCGAGCTGACCACCCACGACGTCGGGCTGGCCATACTCGGCCCGTTGCAGGAGCTCGACCTCGTCGCTTATCTGCGGTTCGCCTCCGTCTACCGGGCATTCGATTCGCTCGAGGACTTCGAGGCCGCCATCGCGGAACTCAGGGAGGCGACGCGGGGCCCCGCCGCGGCCGACGGGGACGCGGGAGCGGGGAGCGGGGAAGACCGCGGGCGCGGAGGGACTTCCCAGGTTCCCGTGCCCGCCCACGCCGCCGACTGACCGGCGGGCCGGAACAGGGCGGAGACCCCGGTTCCGACAGGACGGCGGCGATCACAGACCTGTTGCGGACGGCAGCGTGAGGGTGTCCGCAACACAAGACAGAACACCGTGTCACGGGAACATCGTGGCATT
The DNA here is from genome assembly GCF_040610035.1 of Streptomyces sp. NPDC004542. Classification (NCBI taxonomy): domain Bacteria; kingdom Bacillati; phylum Actinomycetota; class Actinomycetes; order Kitasatosporales; family Streptomycetaceae; genus Streptomyces; species Streptomyces sp. NPDC004542. The sequence goes on along the minus strand of NZ_JBEXLP010000067.1, from coordinate 22,382 downwards.
TAAGGGCGTTTACGCCCGTACAGGGAGGCGGCATGACAGAGACGGCGAGCGGTCCGGCACGAGGTTCCCGATCCAAGGGCGCCAAGGCCACCAAGGGGCTGCGTGTCGAGCGCATCCACACCACCCCCGGCGTGCACCCGTACGACGAGGTGAGCTGGGAGCGCCGTGACGTCGTCATGACCAACTGGCGCGACGGCTCGGTCAATTTCGAGCAGCGTGGCGTCGAGTTCCCGGACTTCTGGTCCGTGAACGCGGTCAACATCGTCACCAGCAAGTACTTCCGCGGTGCCGTGGGCACCCCGCAGCGCGAGGTCAGCCTCAAGCAGCTGATCGACCGCATCGTGAAGACGTACCGGAAGGCCGGCGAGGACTACAAGTACTTCGCCTCGCCCGCTGACGCCGAGATCTTCGAGCACGAGCTGGCGTACGCGCTCCTGCACCAGATCTTCAGCTTCAACAGCCCCGTCTGGTTCAACGTCGGGACCCCGCAGCCCCAGCAGGTGTCCGCCTGCTTCATCCTGTCCGTCGACGACTCCATGGAGTCGATCCTCGACTGGTACAAGGAAGAGGGCATGATCTTCAAGGGCGGCTCCGGTGCCGGCCTGAACCTCTCCCGCATCCGCTCCTCCAGGGAACTGCTGTCGTCCGGCGGCAACGCCTCCGGCCCCGTCTCCTTCATGCGCGGCGCCGACGCCTCGGCAGGAACGATCAAGTCCGGGGGCGCCACCCGCCGCGCCGCCAAGATGGTCATCCTGGACGTCGACCACCCCGACATCGAGGACTTCATCGAGACCAAGGTCAAGGAGGAGGAGAAGATCCGCGCCCTCCGTGACGCGGGCTTCGACATGGACCTCGGTGGCGAGGACATCACCTCCGTCCAGTACCAGAACGCCAACAACTCCGTCCGGGTCAACGACCAGTTCATGAAGGCGGTCGAGCAGGGCGGCACCTTCGGCCTGCGCGCGCGGATGACCGGCGAGGTCATCGAGGAGGTCGACGCCAAGTCCCTCTTCCGCAAGATGGCCGAGGCCGCCTGGGCCTGCGCCGACCCGGGCATCCAGTACGACGACACCATCAACCACTGGCACACCTGCCCGGAGTCCGGCCGCATCAACGGCTCCAACCCGTGCAGCGAGTACATGCACCTGGACAACACGTCCTGCAACCTCGCCTCGCTGAACCTGATGAAGTTCCTCAAGGACGACAGCAAGGGCAACCAGTCCTTCGACGTCGAGCGCTTCGCCAAGGTCGTCGAGCTCGTCATCACGGCGATGGACATCTCCATCTGCTTCGCCGACTTCCCGACCCAGAAGATCGGCGAGAACACGCGCGCTTTCCGCCAGCTCGGCATCGGCTACGCCAATCTCGGCGCGCTGCTGATGGCGACCGGCCACGCCTACGACTCCGACGGCGGCCGCGCGCTGGCCGGTGCGGTCACCTCCCTCATGACCGGCACCGCGTACAAGCGCTCCGCGGAACTCGCCGCGGTCGTCGGTCCGTACGACGGCTACGCCCGCAACGCCGACGCCCACAAGCGCGTCATGAAGCAGCACGCCGACGCCAACGCCGTGGCCCACCGCACGGACGACCTGGACACCCCGGTCTGGGCCGCCGCCACGGAGGCCTGGCAGGACGTCCTGCGCCTCGGCGAGCAGAACGGTTTCCGTAACTCCCAGGCGTCCGTCATCGCCCCGACCGGCACCATCGGTCTCGCGATGTCCTGCGACACCACCGGCCTCGAGCCCGACCTCGCCCTGGTCAAGTTCAAGAAGCTGGTCGGCGGCGGCTCGATGCAGATCGTCAACGGCACCGTCCCGCAGGCCCTGCGCCGCCTGGGCTACCAGGAGGAGCAGATCGAGGCGATCGTCGCCCACATCGCCGAGCACGGCAACGTGGTCGACGCGCCCGGCCTCAAGCACGAGCACTATGAGGTGTTCGACTGCGCCATGGGCGAGCGCGCCATCTCCCCGATGGGCCACGTCCGCATGATGGCCGCGATCCAGCCGTGGATCTCCGGCGCCCTGTCCAAGACGGTCAACATGCCGGAGTCGGCGACCGTCGAGGAGGTCGAGGAGATCTACTTCGAGGCCTGGAAGATGGGCGTCAAGGCCCTCGCCATCTACCGTGACAACTGCAAGGTCGGCCAGCCGCTCTCCGCCAAGACCAAGGAGAAGGAGAAGGCCGAGGTCACGGAGAAGGCCGAGGTGACCATCCGTGAGGCGGTCGAGAAGGTCGTCGAGTACCGCCCGGTCCGCAAGCGCCTCCCCAAGGGCCGTCCCGGCATCACCACCTCCTTCACCGTCGGCGGCGCCGAGGGCTACATGACCGCCAACTCCTACCCGGACGACGGTCTCGGCGAGGTCTTCCTGAAGATGTCGAAGCAGGGCTCGACGCTCGCGGGCATGATGGACGCGTTCTCGATCGCCGTCTCGGTGGGTCTGCAGTACGGCGTGCCCCTGGAGACGTACGTCTCGAAGTTCACCAACATGCGCTTCGAGCCGGCCGGTATGACGGACGACCCGGACGTGCGGATGGCGCAGTCGATCGTCGACTACATCTTCCGCCGCCTGGCGCTGGACTTCCTCCCCTTCGAGACGCGCTCCGCGCTCGGCATCCACTCCGCCGAGGAGCGCCAGCGTCACCTGGAGACCGGCTCCTACGAGCAGTCCATCGACGAAGACGAAGTCGACGTGGAGGGACTGGCCCAGTCGGCGCCGCGCGCCCAGGAGCTGAAGGCCGTCGCCACGCCCAAGGCCGAGGTCGGGGCGGCCAAGCCCGCCCCGAAGCAGGCCCACACCAGCGCCGAGCTGGTGGAGATGCAGCTGGGCATCCAGGCCGACGCCCCGCTGTGCTTCTCCTGCGGCACCAAGATGCAGCGGGCCGGCTCCTGCTACATCTGCGAGGGCTGCGGCTCGACCAGCGGCTGCAGCTGATGACAGGCACGCCCTGAGGTGAGGGGCGCCGGCCCTGGGCCGGCGCCCCTCACCGTCGCATCCGGCCCATGGAGCCGGTGAAGGTCGCCGGGTCGTCCTCGAAGCCGTGCACACCGGGGTGGAAGTTCCAGCCGCCGGACTCGGCACGGACGAACTCCGCGACCGTCGCCGCCGTCGCCCCGGGCACCGAGCCGAAGTCGTCCTCGGCGAGCACGTCGTACCCCTCCCGGATGCGCACCGCGGGGTTCAGAACGCCGGCGAAGGTCCGGTCCACGGGGCGCTGCTGGATGACCACCCCGACCACCACGCGCGCGTACCGGGTGTCGAGCCGGTCGAGCTCGAGGGTCATGACCTCGTCCCAGCCGAAGCCCTTGCCGTCGGTGCTGTCCCGGTTGAGGTTGATGGTGCCGTCGGGGGACCGGCGGTCGAAGTGCACCACGTACGCCGCAGCGCCGTACGGGTCACCCGCGAGGAACGGCGCGGCAACGATGTCCAGATCGGTGGGCGGCTGCCCCGCCGGACTCGGGTCCCACTTGAGTGCCACCTCGGCCTTGCGGATCCCCTTGCTGAAGCCGGTCACCGGGCGTCCCCTTCCCCCTTGAGGCTTCACTGCCCCAACTCCTGGGCAGCGACAGGTCGTTGTCCATCGTGCCATGAGCGAGGGGGCGCGTGCGCGGGCGATCTCCGCCGGAGCGTGACCGAGACGCCACCCCCGGGGCCTTACCATGGCGCGGTGCTGGTCAAGTGGATTCGCTGCACCGTGGTGGACCGCCGCGGCTTCGAGCGGGGGCAGCGAAAGTGGGCGGGGCTTCTGGGGGAGCCGGGATTCCGGGGACAGGGCGGAGGGTGGAGCCGGCAGCGGCCCGGCGTGGCGCACATCTTCGCCTTCTGGGAGAGCCGCGCCTTCTATGACTCCTTCATGGCCCGCTCGCACGACCGGCTGGCGGCGTCGCAGTCCGGTACCTTCAAGGACAGCCAGGCCAAGCTGTTCGAGTACCGCTTCGACGTGAAGACCGGCTTCGAACCGCGGTTCACCGACGCCGACCTGATCCGGGTGGCCCTCTGCCGCGTCCACGAGGAACGCGTCGAGCACTTCATGCTCATGCAGGAGAAGGTCTGGAACCCCGCGATGGCCGGCTCGCCCGGCATGATCCGCGGCATGTTCGGTGAGGCTCCGGGGCAGGAGTTCATGGTGTTGTCCATGTGGCGATCGGCGGCCGAACACGGCAAGTACCGCACCGAGCGTGTGGAACGGCTCGCTCTGCGTGCCCAGACAGAGGCGGACATCGCCGCCCTCACCGGGGACATCGTGGAACTGGAGCCGAGCTGGACGGTTTGACAGCCGCACCCCCGGCCGCATGTGCTTGTGGTGGCCGGTGGTGCGGGAATCATGTGACCTATGCCGTATGGAGCCCGTACTAGTGCTCGACCGGCTCTCATTCGATCTAGGGTTCTGGCATGGCACGACCACGGCGCATCGTTCTTGTCCGGCACGGGGAGTCAACGGGCAATGTTGATGACTCCGTGTACGAGCGGGAGCCCGACCACGCCCTCGCTCTGACCGAGCGGGGCCGGCGGCAGGCGGAAGAGACCGGAAAGACACTCCGCGAGGTGTTCGGACGCGAACGCGTGAGCGTGTACGTCTCCCCTTACCGGCGAACCCACGAGACGCTCCAGGCGTTCCACCTCGACCCGGACCTCATACGCGTGCGCGAGGAGCCCCGGCTGCGCGAGCAGGACTGGGGGAACTGGCAGGACCGTGACGACGTACGCCTGCAGAAGGCCTACCGGGACGCCTACGGGCACTTCTTCTTCCGCTTCCCGCAGGGGGAGTCCGGCGCCGATGTGTACGACCGGGTCGGCGGCTTCCTCGAGAGCCTGTTCCGCAGCTTCGAGGCCCCCGACCATCCGCCGAACGTACTTCTGGTGACCCATGGCCTGGCGATGCGCCTCTTCTGCATGCGCTGGTTCCACTGGACGGTCGCGGAGTTCGAGTCGCTGTCCAACCCCGGGAACGCCGAGATGCGCATGCTCGTTCTGGGGGACGACGGCAGATACACCCTCGACCGGCCCTTCGAGCGCTGGCGGGAACCGGTGCCGTACTGGATCGACGGCTAGAGTGGCAGAGCGATGACCGCTGACTCCTCACCTCCCGGTCGCCTGGAGCGCGCCCTGGCCAGCCTGCGCGGCCTCGCGGTGGGGGACGCGCTGGGCTCGCAGTTCTTCGTTCCGGCGCACTACCCCCTGCTCAAGCGGCGCGAGCTGCCCGCCGGGCCGTGGCAGTGGACCGACGACACGGAAATGGCCTGCTCGGTGGTGGCCGTGCTGGCCACCCACCACCGCATCGACCAGGACGCCCTGGCCCACTCCTTCGCCCACCACCACGATTTCGACCGCGGCTACGGCCCGGCGGTCAACCGCTTGCTGCGTCTCGTCCGGGAGGGCGAGGACTGGCGGGAGCTGGCCGCGGCGCTCTTCAAGGGACAGGGCTCCTGGGGCAACGGCGCGGCCATGCGCATCGCGCCCCTGGGCGCCTGGTACGCGGACGACCCCGAGCAGGCCACGCACCAGGCGGAGATCTCCGCGTACCCCACGCACCAGCACCGCGAGGCCGTCGTCGGCGCCATGGCCGTCGCCGCGGCCGCCGCCCTGGTCGCGGCCCCCGGCGGTCCGCCGAGCCCCGGAGCACTTCTCGACTCGGTCGTCGCCCTCGTCCCCAAGAGCGCCGTCGGCGCCGGTCTGCGCCGCGCCCGGGACATGCTCGACTACGGTGACGCGGGCACCGTCGCCGCCGTGCTGGGCTGCGGCCGGCGTACCAGCGCCCACGACACCGTGCCCTTCGCCCTCTGGTCGGCAGCGCGGGCCCTCGGCGACTACGAATCGGCGTTCTGGACCACCGCCCAGGTCGGCGGCGACGTGGACACCACCTGCGCCATCGTCGGAGGTGTGCTGGCCGCGGGAAAGGCGGGGAGCCCGCCCGCGGAGTGGGTGCGGCGGACCGAACCGCTGCCGGAGTGGGCGCCCACGACCGCGTGACGCCCGTGGGCGCCTTAACCCGGCTCGCCCGGCGACTCTCCGTGCGCGACGGGAACTCTGCGTGACTGCCGTGCGTGTCCGGACGGTCGTCGTGCGACGAGGGAGCGCTCGCGGTCATCGGGCCGCTCGGGGCAGCGGGAGGTGGGGGCGTGGTGTACGTGCTGGTGGCGGGCCCGGGCGGCCCTCGCGGCAGCGGGGACGAGGGCGGTCTGGATGCCATGGGCCAGCACCTCGTGTCTCCAAGGGGTGGGCGGCTGGTGCGTCTTGGCGAATTCCGCCTGCTGCCGGGACGCGCCGTCGGCGAGGAACTTCGGCAGCTGTTTCTTCGCCTCGTCCGTGCTGGCGGAGCCCAACACCGTGGTCAGGATCGACAACCCCGGCGAACCTCCACCTGTTGCGTGGCGTTGAGCAGTCCGGCGGAGGCCGCACCGGCCTCGTGTGCTGCGCGACACCGGAGACCGCCGTGACCGTCACCGTCATGAGGTCCAGGTCCAGGTCCAGGTCCATGCCGAAGCCGAACACCAACCGCTGGCCGCCCAAGGAACGCCCGACCTGGGCAGCGTTCGTGAGGATCTGCTCGCGCTCCGCCGCCGGGCCCGCCGGGCCATGCTCTCCCGCCCCGGATCCGCACTGCGTGCTGTCATGCACGAATGCGATCCCGTGCGGGCGGAGCGCTTCCACGGTGTGATCTTCAACGGTGTCGTGAAGTCGACGACCAAGCGACTGCGTGAGGGCATCAGTCGTGGAAAAGAGCGTTGTCGGGTCCGCCCTGACGCGATGAACGGCTGTGGCTTCGACGCATTCCAGTGATGATGATGTGCCGCTCAAAGGTTGGCGGAAGCGAATGGAGCGACGTCGATCCGGAGGAGATGATCGACCGGCCGATGCTTCCGCTGCTGCGCCCCAACGGCCCCTGGCCCCCCGCCGTGACGGGCTCGGCCGTGGTGGGGCGACCGGGGTGTCGCGCGGGGAACCGGGCGGCGTAGGCTAAGGGCGCCATGCCGTACGAACCACCTACTCACACCGTCGAGCGCTCACTCCGAGCCACGACCGGAGCCAAGGTCATTGCCGGTGTCGACGAGGTGGGGCGCGGCGCGTGGGCCGGGCCGGTCACCGTCTGCGCGGCGATCACCGGTCTTCGCCGCCCGCCGTTGGGCCTCACCGACTCCAAGCTGCTGACCGTCAAGCGGCGAACGGAACTCGCCGAGGTGCTGCGTCAGTGGGTGACGGCCTACTCGCTGGGACACGCCTCCCCGGAGGAGATCGACGATCACGGGATGACGGCCGCGCTGCGGCTCGCTGCGGTCCGTGCCCTGGGAGCCCTGCCCGTCCGGCCCGAGGCCGTCATCCTCGACGGGAAGCACGACTATCTCGGCGCGCCCTGGAGGGTGCGCACGGTGATCAAGGGGGACCGGTCGTGCGTGGCTGTCGCGGCGGCGTCGGTGATCGCCAAGGTTCAACGCGACACAATGATGGCCGAACTGGGTATCGACCATGCACACTTCGGTTTTGCGGACAACGCCGGGTATCCGTCACCCGTGCACAAGGCCGCGCTGGAGGAGCGGGGCCCCACCCCGTACCACCGGTTGTCGTGGGCGTATCTTGATGGGCTGCCCCAGTGGCGGCACCTCAAGAAGGTCCGCGGTGGGGCGGATGGAAGCGTTCCGGAGATCGAGGGTCAGCTCGGCTTCGATTTCTGACGGTTCCACTCGCACTGATGTGCCACCCAGTCATGCGAGCCGCACCAACGTTTGATAAATATCAGCTCATGCCTCTCATTCCCGAGGAGCCTCAGATTCACGAGAGTGCCCAGGGTCCCCGCGCCACCCCGGCCAGTGGCCGCACCGCGCCGACCCCTCGCCCCGTACCCGGCCCCCGCCCCGCGGCTCCGCCGCGTCCCGGTCGTCCCGGCCCTCTCCGGCCCGCGCCGCCGGTGCAACGCACGCCGCGGGACACGGCCACCGTCAAGCCGGGCCCGACGGGCCCGGCCGCTGCCGCCGCCACGGCGACCCCGCAGATCCAGTTGATCCCCGCCTCCGCCGAAGGTGCCCTCGACGCCGCCGAGGAAGCAGTGGACCTGCTCCTGGAATCGGGTCGTGCCCCCGGTGACGTGCTGGTGATCACCACCGGCGAACCACACCCTTGGGCCGCCCACGAGCTGACCTTCGGTGAAGCCGCCTACTGGGCGCAGCACGACGCGGGCGACGACGTCTTCTACACCGATGCCGCCTTGGCCCCCCGCGCCGCCTCCCGCCCCGTGGTCGTCGTCGCCGTCAACGGCGGTTCCGACGCCGCGGTCTCCACCACCCTTCCGCTGGCCCACACGCGGGCGGGCGCCCTGCTGATCGTCTGCGGCGACCCGCAGCAGATCAACTCGGTGCCGGGCGCGGGCGTCTGATCCGCGTCCGGCCCGTCCGGGGGTGCCGTAGGTGACGGTGGTGCCGCCGCGGCGGCACCCGCACGGCGCGGACTTCGGCATGCCCGCGTGACGGTCGGGGCGGCGGCCCCCGCGAGGCAGGGTGCGGGGCATCGCGCGCGAGGTTCTCGCGCGTCGCACCACGAGAACGTGACGGTCGTACGTTGTCACAGTACGACCGTCACCGCAGTGCGACGTCGCCTTCGCCGGCCACCCCGGGCGCCGTACCGGAGCCATGCATGGTCGACGGTGACCGCTTTGCCCCGCTCAGCGGGCCGCCGCGCGGCGAAGGACCTCCGAGACGGCGCCGCCGGTCCGGGGCAGCGGGGGCGCGGCATCCGAAGCGGCGAGGGACTCCGGCGCCGAGTCCGCGTTCGGACGGCGTCCACCGCGGCCTTCGCCGAGGACCTGCCAACCGTCCCGGGTCAGTGTGATGTACGCGCCGCAGCGCAGCCCGTGCAGGGTGCAGGCGTCACGCAGTCCCCACATCCACGCGCCGTCCTCCTCCGTCCAACGCGCGTCCCCCTCGCGGCAGTAGAGCAGCACGGCGGTGCGCACCGGGGTCCGACGCCGCAGATCGTGCGGAATGACCCGGCGGAGCTGCGCCAGCAGTGCGTTGCGGAACATCCAGCCGTCGGCCTGGGCCGCACGGCGGGTGAACGAGGCACTGGCACACAACCGCTCGTCCGGGTCCAGGACGGCCACGACCGCGGTGGCCGGCCTGGGACGGTGTCGGGCATGCAGCCCGCTGACCACCTCGCGGGGGTTGCGCAGCAGCGGGATACCGGCGGCGGCCCATTCCGCCGGCTCGAGCAGGCGACTGGCGGAAGCGGCGGACGCGGACGTCGACAGCGATGCCGCCGAGGACGGAGCGAATCCGAAGGTCACGTTTCTCCCTTCGGCTACGCGCCCACACTGCGGGCGGGGTCGGATTTCGGGGGAGCGCGCACCGCAGCAAAGCCCAGCCGGATCACGGACGAGCCGTGCGGGGAGCGGACCTCAATTCTTCCTGTCGAACTTGGATGCGGCAACGAGCAATTGGGACCACCGACTGTTATCTGGTGGTGCGTGGCTTATATCCCTACCCATGGGGTCGCCTGGCGACGCAAGGGGCAGACGCTCAGCCCTGGACGGCGAGGACCAGCGGCAACACTCCCCGCGCGCCGGACCTCCTGAGCAGCCGGGCCGCGACCGCGAGCGTCCAGCCCGTCTCGGTGTAGTCGTCCACGAGGAGAACCGGCCCCTGTGCCTCGGCGAGGGCCGAGGCGAGCTCCGGCGGCACGGTCAGCGCACCGTCCAGGGCCTTGAGGCGCTGGGCGGAGTTGCTGCGGGAGGCACGCGGCACGTCGCCGGCGTATCCGACGGAGCCCAGTAGGGGCAGCCGGCCGATCTCCGCGATGCGCGCCCCCACGGAACGGATCAGCTGCGGCCTGGTCCGCGAGGCGACGGTGACGACGCCCACCGGGCGGTCCTGTGCGTCGGATGCGCCAGGGGCCCATCCGCCGGGCCCCTTCGCCCAGTCGGCCAGCACGCCCACCACGGCCTGTGCGACGTCGTCCGGCACAGGTGCGTCGGGGGCCCCGGGCGCGAACATCGGCCGCAGCCGGTTGCCCCAGCCGATGTCCGACAGACGCCCCAGCGCCCGCCCCGGCGCAGCCTGCTCGGCGGCGGGGATGCGGCCCCTGAGTTCGATGCCGATCGCCGCGAGTCCCGTCGGCCACATACGGCGGGGTTCCACCTCCACGCCGGCCCGGCCCAGGTCGGCACGTGCGGCGTCCAGCGCGGCCGTCGACGCGTCCGCGGTGAAACGCGCACCCGCGCAGTTGTCGCAGCGGCCGCAGGGCTTCGCGCCCTCGTCGTCCAGCTGGCGTTGCAGGAATTCCATCCGGCAGCCCGTGGTGGCGGCGTACTCGCGCATCGCCTGCTGCTCGGCCTTCCGCTGGCGTGCCACCCAGTCGTACCGCTCGGAGTCGTACGTCCACGGCCGGCCGGTGGCGGTCCAGCCGCCCTTGACCCGCTTGACCGCGCCGTCCACGTCGAGGACCTTCAGCATCGTCTCCAGCCTGGAGCGGCGCAGCTCCACCAAGGGCTCCAGGGCGGGCAGCGACACGGGGCCGTCGGCGCGGGCGAGCACGTCGAGGGTGCGGCGCACCAGGTCCTCCGCGGGGAAGGCGAGCGACGCGAAGTACTCCCAGATCGCCTCGTCCTCCTTGCCGGGCAGGAGGAGCACCTCGGCGTGCTCGACGCCCCGGCCCGCGCGGCCGACCTGCTGGTAGTAGGCGATGGGGGAGGAGGGCGAGCCGAGGTGGACGACGAAACCGAGATCGGGCTTGTCGAAGCCCATCCCGAGCGCCGAGGTCGCGACGAGCGCCTTGACGCGGTTGGCGAGCAGGTCGTCCTCGGCCTGCTGCCGGTCGGCGTTCTCCGTCCTGCCGGTGTACGAGGCGACGGCGTGCCCGCGCTGCCGGAGGAAGGCGGCGACCTCCTCGGCGGCGGCCACGGTGAGCGTGTAGACGATCCCGGAGCCCGCCAGATCGTCGAGGTGGTCGGCGAGCCACGCCATGCGGTGCGCCGCGTCCTGCAGCCGGAGGACGCTCAGCGTGAGGCTCTCCCGGTCCAGCGGGCCGCGCAGCACCAGCGCGTCCGAAGTGCCGCCGGTGCCGAGCTGCTCCGCGACGTCCGCGGTGACGCGCGCGTTGGCCGTGGCGGTGGTGGCCAGCACGGGGACGCCCGGCGGGAGGTCGGTGAGCATGGTGCGCAGCCGGCGGTAGTCCGGGCGGAAGTCATGGCCCCAGTCGGAGATGCAGTGAGCCTCGTCCACGACGAGGAGCCCGGTCGCGGCGGCGAGCTTGGGCAGGACCTGGTCGCGGAAGTCCGGGTTGTTGAGCCGCTCCGGGCTGACCAGCAGGACGTCGACCTCGCCCGCGGCGATCTCGGCCTGGACGGCCTCCCAGTCCTCGGTGTTCGACGAGTTGATCGTCCGGGCGTGGATGCCGGCGCGGGCCGCCGCCTCGACCTGGTTCCGCATCAGCGCCAGCAGGGGCGACACGATCACCGTGGGACCGCTGCCGCGGGCCCGCAGCAACGAGGTCGCCACGAAGTACACCGCGGACTTCCCCCACCCGGTGCGCTGGACGACCAGGGCCCGGCGCCGGTCGGCGACCAGTGCCTCGATCGCGCGCCACTGGTCCTCGCGCAGCCGGGCGGCGCCGGTGGCGTCCCCGACGAGGCGGGCGAGGACGGCGTCGGCCTGTGTCCGGAGATCCGCGTTGCTCCTGTGCTCCATGCGTTCCATACAACAGGACGGCACTGACAAGCGTGCGCGGCACGGTGCCCGGAGCGGGACGTGCCGCGTGCTTGATGTGTCCCTGCTCGGACTTATCCACAGGCTCAAGCGGAATCTTGTGATCCGCGAGATCGTCGGTGCATGACGAACCACAGCGAAACGACCGGACCCGCCGAAAACGGTGACGTCACCGCACGTGGCGCACTGAACACGCCCATCGCACACGAGGCGCAGGTCACCCTGCGCACCCCGGCCGAGCTGGCCGACGCCCTGCCCTACCTGCTCGGGTACCGCCCCGAGGACAGCATCGTCCTGGTCGCCCTCCACGACCGTGACGGCCGCGGCCGGTTCGGCGGGCGAGCCCGGCTCGGCATCCCCGCGCATTCCGACGACTGGGCCGCAGCCGCCCGGCAGTTGGCCCACGGCCTGGTGACCGGCAGCGAACGCAGGGGCGCCCGTCCGGAGCAGATGGTGGCCTACGTCTGCCAGGAACCCCGGAAGGGCGAGTCGGGCGGCGAGGTCATGCGGCGTCTGCGTCCGCTGGCCCAGCTGCTGCGCACCGAGTGCGGCCGCCTCGACGTACCGGTGATCGAGGCGCTGTGCATCTCCGGCGGCCACTTCTGGTCGTACTGCTGCCCGCACGAGGGCTGCTGCCCGGCGGAGGGAACCCCGATGGGCCTGCCCGGCACCTCCGTGGTGGCTGCCGCGGCCGCCTATGCCGGCATCCAAGTGCGCGGAACTCTGCGTGAGTTGCACGCCAGGCTGCTGCCCTGGGACACCACCGCCGCGCTGGAACAGGAAATCGTCCTGGACGCCGCCGGCATGGATCTGGTGCCCCGGATCCTCGACGACGCGAGCCGCGCCGACGTGGCGGAGGAAACCCTCGGCCTGGCCGAGCGGATCATCAACCGGTTGGCGGCGGCACCTTCCGTGCCCGGCACACTCCAGGCGGACCGCCGCGACGACGAACTGCTCGGACACGACGAAGCCGCGGCGCTCATCCTCGGCCTGCAGGACCGCACCACCCGGGACCGCGCCGCCGCGTGGATGGAAGGTGACGAGGCCGGCCCGGCCCTGCGGCTCTGGCGCGCCCTGGCCCGCCGCTGCGTCGGACCCTACGGGGAACACGCCGCCGCACCCCTCACCCTGGCCGGCTGGGTCGCATGGTCCACCGGCGACGACCTCGAGGCCCGTGAAGCCCTCGCCATGGCGCTGGGCGCTGACCCCGACTACCTCTTCGCCCGCCTCCTGCACCAGGCATGCAACGAAGGCCTGGACCCCGAATCCATCCGCCGCTGCCTGCGCGCCGGAGGCGCACGGCCGGACGGCACGGGCGAGGACGTCACGCGGGCGGACGCCGACGCCACCGGTCAGGGCGTGCCGGAGAACAGCGGCCATCGACGGCACCGCGCCTCCTCCGGCGAGCGCCCCGACGCCCCTGTGCGCCCGGCACGAGCGGCGGAGGGCACGCGAGCCCGTTCCACGGCCCCGGGCCGCACCCGCCCCGGCACCGCGAAGCCGGGCGGCACGCGCACGCGTGCGGCGGGCAGGAGCCGCGGCCGCCGCGACGCCGCGCCGGAGGCCACGCGATCCGCGGGCACCGGCGTGGAGGGGGACGCGTGAACAACGGCCGCGGCCGACCGCCGGCGGCCCCGCTCAACGGCCCGCTCCGGTTCTACGGCCTGTCGCCCGGCGGCCACGGCGGCGGCCTCCGGGGTGCCGGTCGTCACCACGCTCGCGGCAGCCGCCCCGACGCACCCGCCCCGACGCAGCCGCCCCGACGCACCCGCCCCACGCTCACCCTGCGCCCCATACGCGGCGCACCCCTGGGCGAGATCGGCCTGACCGGGGTGCGGGACGCGGGCGCGCCCCTCTCCGTACGGGGCGGCAGACTCGGTCCGGCCAGGGTCGAGGAGGCCGCGGACGCCCTGCGACGGGGAGTGCGACCTCGGACGACGCAGCGGACGACACCAGCTGGAGCCGGCCATGTGCCGCATGGCGGGCCGAAGTGGACCAGACGCCGATGCGACCGGCGAAGGACGTGTTTATCGTCAGGCAGACGACTATGATCGCGGCATGCCCTACGACCCGTCAGCGTTCCCGCCCTTCGCCGTCACCGTGGACCTGGTCGTGCTGACCGTACGCCGCCATGACCTGTGCGCGCTGGCGGTGCGCAGGGGGGAGCCGCCGTTCCAGGGGCGCTGGGCCCTGCCCGGCGGTTTCGTGCGGGAGGACGAGGACCTGGCACAGGCCGCGGCGCGCGAACTCGTCGAGGAGACCGGGCTGCGCGCGCACGACCCGGACGCGCCGGCCCAGGACAACGGGGCGCATCTGGAACAGTTGGCGACCTACGGTGATCCCAAGCGTGACCCACGCATGCGCGTGGTCAGTGTCGCGCACCTGGCACTCGCCCCCGACCTGCCCGCACCTCGCGCGGGCGGCGACGCCAGCAACGCGCGCTGGGCGCCGGTCGGGGAACTGCTGCAGCAGGGCGGATACGGCCGCGACGGGGAGCCGGTGGCACCGCTCGCCTTCGATCACGCCCAGATTCTTTCCGACGGGGTGGAGCGTGCTCGGTCCAAGATCGAGTACTCGTCGCTGGCCACCGCGTTCTGCCCGCCCGAGTTCACCGTCGGAGAACTGCGCCGGGTCTACGAGGCGGTGTGGGGTGTCGCACTCGACCCCCGCAACTTCCACCGCAAGGTCACCGGCACCCCGGGATTCCTGGTCCCCACCGGCGGTACGACCACGCGCCAAGGAGGCCGTCCGGCCCAGCTTTTCCGGGCCGGTGGCGCCACGCTGCTGAACCCCCCGATGCTGCGCCCCGAGGTCTGAGGACTCCGGCGCCGGGCGACGACAGCGAAACGGTACCCGAAAATTCGGACATATCGCGCTATCTTGCTGCGGGTGATCCAGGCCATCGGACTGACCAGCAACGCCCGCAAGGGATGCCCGCCCGCCGTCGACGACGTCTCCTTCGAGGCGCGGCCGGGCTGTGTCACCGCGCTCCTGGGAACGCCGGGCGCGGGCAGGACGACGACGCTCAGACTGATGCTGGAACTCGAACCGGGGCGCGGGATCACGTACTTCAGAGGTCTGCCCCTGCATCGTATCGCCCACCCGTCCCGCGAGGTCGGCGTGCTCCTCGGCGACGTCCCCGGACACCCGGCACGCTCGGTCCGCGGTCACCTGCGCATGCTCTGCGCCGCGGCGGGAGTGCCCGCCAGGCGGGCCGACGAGGTGCTCGAGGCGGTCGGACTCGTCAGCCTGCGCGAGGAACGCCTGGACACGCTCTCGCGCGGCACGGACCGTCGGCTCGGACTGGCCTGCGCCCTGCTGCCCGACCCGCACACGCTCGTGCTGGACGATCCCACCGACGGGCTGTCCGTCAGGGAAGGCCGCTGGCTGCACGGCATGCTGCGCGCGCACGCGGCACAGGGCGGCACGGTCCTGTTCACCACGAGCGACCCCAAGGAGGCCGCCCGCGCCGCCGACCGCGTCGTCACCCTCGAGCGGGGCAGGCTCCTCGCCGACCAGGACGCCAGGGAGTTCGGCCGCACCCGGCTGCGCCCCCGCGTCGCCGTCCGCAGCCCGCACGCGCCACGCCTCGCCGCCCTCCTCGCCAAAGAGGCCCGTACCGCCCGGCGCTCCGTCGAGGTCGTACCGGAGGGCGGCAACCACCTGTCCGTGTACGGCAGTACGACCGCCGAGGTCGGCGAGACGGCATTCCGCCACGGGATCCTCGTTCATCAACTCGCTGACGAGGTGGGGGACATGGGGCCCGGTGCCGGAGCGCAGCCGGCGGACGGGCAGACAGTCGCCGTCGGCCGGCCGTCGGCGGGTGCCGGGCCCCGCGGCGCGGACGAAGCCGCGTCGGCGAGCCGGCGGCAGACCGCTGACGGCCATCCCGTCGTCGGACAGCCGCGCAAGGGCGAGCGTTCCGGCACGGACGAGGCGCCCGAGACGGGCCGGGCGCAGGCCGCCCACGAGTTGTCGGCCGTCGACCGAGCGCACGGCGCACACGAGACCCCGCCCCCGGACCGGGCACAGGCCACCCCCGAGCGGTCGGCGGCGGACCGCGCCTCGACGGGCGGCGCGCTCCGGACGCGAGGGCAGCGGCAGAGCGACGGCGACTCACCCGCCGGGGACGCGGCACCGTCGATTCCCGCCCCGTCGTCCGTGGTGACGGTCACGACCGCCGCGGCCACGCACTCCGCTCAGGACTCCGCCACCGCCCAGGCGCCCGCGGAGACCTCCGCCGTCCCGGCGGCCGGCCGTACGTCCCTCGCCGAGACGTACGCGCCGCACGAGGGGCATGATCCGGCAGACGGTCGGACCGCCCCGAACGGCGCCGGCCCCACCGCCGGATCCGGGCCCGCCTTCGGACACGACGCCGCCGGCCCCGTCCCTGACCCCCTGTCTCCGCTCCCACCCCCCATCGCCGTGCGCGCCGCCCCCAGCCCCCTGCGCCCGCTGCGTTACGAACTCCGCCGCGCCTGCGGCATCGGCACGGGTTTCCTCACCTGCGGCGCCGTGCTCGTGGTGTCCGCGCTCGCCGCCGTGCTGCTCGCGCGCCTCGGCCACACCCCCCAGGCGCGCCTGTTCGCCGCATGGCCGCGGGAACTGCCCCTGCCGCCCGCGGCCCTCGGCGCGGCGCTGCTCGGCTCGCTGGCCTTCGGTGACGAGTTCCGTCATCCCGCGCTGGCGGCCGACCGTGGCACCGTGCCCCGCAGGCTGGGGCTGCTGACCGCGAAACTCCTCGTCTCCGGTGCCACGGCGGGGATGCTGGCCTTCCTCACCGTGGGCTGTGACGCCGAAGCGCTCTACATCGTCTACGGACGGGAGCTCACGCAGGTTCCCGGCGACTGGCTCGCCCTCGGCGCGAGCTGGTTCGGGCTCGTCGTCGGGTGCGCCTGGGCCGGCGTGCTGGCCGCGGGAGTCTTCCGGTCCACCACGGCCGGGCTCGCCGCGGTGGTCGCCGTACCGGTCGTGGTCGTCCCCCTCGTGGAGAAGGCGCTCGGGGGCCCGGCTGTGCGGATGGCGGCGGACTTCCCGCTGCGCATGCATCAGGTCCTCCTGTTGCAGTGGCCCTTCGGGGGCGAGCGCTATCTGCTCGCGGCGGCCCGGGTCATCGCCCAACCCGTCGGCGGCGCGCTGGCGTTGTCGCTCACCGCTCTGCTCTGCGCGTATCTGCTCACGACCCTGAGGAGCAGGCTCCGGTGACTACTGTGCGTGCTCGCCTGAGCTCATCATGCCCACAACTCCCCACAGAAAGCCCATTTCTTTCCGATAAGGCGTCAAGTGCGACGGGGTAAGCGATCACCCTTTCGTGTGCTTTTCACCAAAGACCTCAAGGGAGTTGGAGACAACGCCGACAAAGGATCCGTGAGTACCCTTGCGCACACCATGATGACCGCCGCCCGCTCCGCCGACTCAGGTCTGTCCGGCCCGGGCGAACTCGACCGCTACCCCTACGCCGAGACCTCCGCCGTCGACCGCGTGGGAGCGCCCGTCTGGGAGGGCGCGGACCCCGAACTGGGACGTGTGAGCCGGCGCGCCGCGGGCAGCCGCGGCCGCGGACTGCACGGCCAGCTCGTGCAGCAGCTGGGTCAGATGATCGTCTCGGGCGACCTGGGCGCGGACCGGCCCCTCGTGCCCGAGGAGATCGGCCAGCGCTTCGAGGTCTCCCGCACCGTCGTCCGTGAGTCCCTCCGCGTCCTGGAGGCCAAGGGACTGGTCAGCGCCCGCCCGAACGTCGGTACGCGCGTGCGTCCCGTCAGCGACTGGAACCTCCTCGACCCCGACGTCATCGAGTGGCGCGCCTTCGGGCCGCAGCGGGACGACCAGCGCCGGGAGCTGAGCGAGCTGCGCTGGACGATCGAGCCGCTCGCGGCGCGCCTGGCCGCCGGGCACGGGCGTGAGGACCTCCAGCAGCGCCTCTCCGACATGGTCGAGATCATGGGCCACGCCATGACTCAGGGTGACGCGCTCACCTTCTCCCGTGCCGATGCCGAGTTCCACACGCTGCTCATCCAGATCGCGGGCAACCGCATGCTGGAGCACCTCCACGGCATCGTCTCGGCCGCCCTGCAGGTGTCCGGCGGTCCGTTCACCGGCTGCGAGCGGCCGAACGAGGCCTCGGTGGCCCAGCACGCGCGGATCGTCGACGGGCTCGGCACCGGGGACGGGGTGGCGGCCGAGGCGGCCATGCGTCAACTGCTCACCGTGCATCCCGAGGTCGAGCGTGTGGTGCCCGCCCCGCGCGAGCACTGACCCACGCCTCGGGGGCGGTGGGGTCGGAGTACCGCGTTCTCGTGGCGGAGCCGGCCTCGGGAACTGCCAGCCGCCGGACCGCGCCGGATCCTTCGGGAACCCGCGGATCCGGCGGCGTGATCATCTACGGCCACTTCTGCCCACTTCTGTCCGCGTCTGGCTGTTTTTGTATGTTTACGGGGTGTGACTCGGGCCACGTAGATTGGGCGTAACGCTTGTGGGAACAACGCGATGACCTAAGAGGTGACAGCCGCGGAGGGAATACGGACGCCATGCATGGCGCTGTGCATCTTCCCGGCTTTCCGCCCGCGCCGTCGGCCCATCCCCAAGCCGGCGGTCGGCTCCTGTCCGTCCTGGACGGGGCCGGAAGCCGTTTTCCAACGTTCCGAGAGGTTGTTCGTGTCGGCCAGCACATCCCGTACGCTCCCGCCGGAGATCGCCGAGTCCGTCTCTGTCATGGCGCTCATTGAGCGGGGAAAGGCTGAGGGGCAGATCGCCGGCGACGATGTGCGTCGGGCCTTCGAAGCTGACCAGATCCCGGCCACTCAGTGGAAGAACGTACTGCGCAGCCTCAACCAGATCCTCGAGGAAGAGGGTGTGACGCTGATGGTCAGTGCCGCGGAACCCAAGCGGACCCGGAAGAGCGTCGCAGCGAAGAGTCCGGCCAAGCGCACCGCCACCAAGACGGTCGCGGCGAAGACGGTGACCACGAGGAAGGCCACCGCCACCACGGCCGCTCCGGCCGCGCCCGATCCTTCCGCCGTCGATCCCGCCGAGGAAGCCGCCCCCGCCAAGAAGGCCGCGGCCAAGAAGGTGACCGCCAAGAAGGCGGCCGTGAAGAAGACCGTCGCCGCCAAGAAGACGGTGGCCAAGAAGACGGGCGCGAAGAAGGACGACACCGAGATCCTCGAGGAGGAGGTTCTCGAGGACACCAAGGTCGCCGACGAGCCCGAGGGTGCCGAGAGCGCGGGCTTCGTACTCTCCGACGAGGACGAGGACGACGCGCCCGCCCAGCAGGTCGCCGCGGCCGGCGCCACCGCCGACCCGGTCAAGGACTACCTCAAGCAGATCGGCAAGGTCCCCCTGCTCAACGCGGAGCAGGAGGTCGAGCTGGCCAAGCGCATCGAGGCCGGCCTCTTCGCCGAGGACAAGCTCGCCAACGCCGACAAGCTGGCCCCGAAGCTCAAGCGCGAGCTGGAGATCATCGCCGAGGACGGCCGCCGCGCCAAGAACCACCTCCTGGAGGCCAACCTCCGTCTGGTGGTCTCCCTCGCCAAGCGGTACACCGGCCGCGGCATGCTCTTCCTGGACCTCATCCAGGAGGGCAACCTCGGTCTGATCCGCGCCGTCGAGAAGTTCGACTACACCAAGGGCTACAAGTTCTCCACGTACGCCACCTGGTGGATCCGTCAGGCGATCACCCGCGCGATGGCCGACCAGGCCCGCACCATCCGCATCCCGGTGCACATGGTCGAGGTCATCAACAAGCTCGCGCGCGTGCAGCGCCAGATGCTCCAGGACCTGGGCCGCGAGCCCACCCCGGAGGAGCTGGCCAAGGAGCTCGACATGACCCCGGAGAAGGTCATCGAGGTCCAGAAGTACGGCCGCGAGCCCATCTCGCTGCACACCCCGCTGGGTGAGGACGGCGACAGCGAGTTCGGCGACCTCATCGAGGACTCCGAGGCCGTCGTCCCGGCCGACGCCGTCAGCTTCACGCTCCTGCAGGAGCAGCTGCACTCGGTGCTCGACACCCTGTCCGAGCGCGAGGCCGGCGTGGTCTCGATGCGTTTCGGCCTCACCGACGGACAGCCGAAGACCCTCGACGAGATCGGCAAGGTGTACGGCGTGACGCGTGAGCGCATCCGCCAGATCGAGTCCAAGACCATGTCGAAGCTGCGTCACCCGTCGCGTTCACAGGTGCTGCGAGACTACCTCGACTAGGTCCCCCACACTCCGTCGAAGGCCCGGTCCTCCCCTCGGGAAGGACCGGGCCTTCGTGCTGCGCGCGGTCGCGCTCTGGATGACTCTTGGTGCTCTGACCACACCTTGGAGTGAGGAGCCTCTATGCGCCGACCTTGTGCCCGAATGCTGCTCCGGCCGCTGTTCCTGGCGGCCGTCACCGCCGCCATACCGTTGGCCGGCGCGGTCCCCGTGGCGGCCGACAGCGTTGTCGTGGGGGGCTTTCCCGTGAACGTGTCCGAGAGCCCGTGGACGGTCGCGCTGTCCAGCCGTGCCCGGTTCGGGGGTACGCGGGCGGGGCAGTTCTGCGGAGGGGCGGTGGTCGGGCGGACCACGGTGCTGACCGCGGCCCACTGCCTGGCCGAGGAGGTCCTGGGGGCACCTCCCGGCAAGGCGCGCGACCTCAAGGTCATCGCCGGTCGTACGGACCTGTCGTCGAGCGAGGGCGAGGAGATCGCCGTGCGCGACACGTGGGTCAATCCCGGCTACGACAAGGCAGCCGACTCCGGGGACTTCGCCGTGCTCACCCTGGCCGAGCCACTGCCGCAGAGCTTCGTCGTGCCCATGGCGGCCGAGGGTGATCCGGCGTACGCGCCGGAAACGGAGGCCTCGGTCTCCGGGTGGGGTGACACGACCGGCGCCGGTGACTACCCGCGGCACTTGCGTGCCGCACGCGTACGTGTGCTGGCCGACGCACTCTGCTCCCGGGCCTATCCCGGCGGGCCGGACGGCACGTACCGTTCGGATTCCATGGTGTGCGCCGGTGAGGCCGAGGGCGGCCCTGACGCCTGCCAGGGCGACAGCGGCGGCCCCCTGGTCGCCCAGGGGCGCTTGATCGGACTGGTGTCCTGGGGGAACGGCTGCGGACGGCCGGGCAGTCCCGGCGTCTACACGCGGGTCTCCGACGTCATGCGGGCCCTGGGGTGGGTGTGAACAGGGGCAGTGGTGTCCGAGAGCCGCACAAGGGCACCTGAGGGGCCCTGTGAGCCCTGTCGGCCTTCAAGGTCGGCGCCGCCATGGCGGCGGGACCCCGGGCGAGAGGGTGAACCAGTACGGGCGGCCGCTCCTGTCAGCCGGGAGCGGCCGCCCGTTCACCGGCCTGTGCCGGAGCTGGCTCGTCGTATGTGCGAGATGTCAGCGCTCTTCTTCGGACGCGTTCGCGGGAACGGACGTCAGCCGCTCCGTCTCGTCCTGTATCTCAGCGGCGATCTTCTTGAGTTCCGGCTCGAACTTGCGGCCGTGGTGGGCGCAGAAGAGCAGTTCTCCGCCGCTGAGCAGGACGACGCGCAGGTATGCCTGGGCGCCGCAGCGGTCGCAGCGATCGGCGGCCGTCAGCGGGCTCGCGGGGGTCAGAACAGTAGTCACGTCGCCTCTTCTCTAGCTCGACGAGCTGTCGTACCAGGGTCAACATCCAACCAGCCCGAAAACGTTCCCGCTCGTGGCTTTTCCTCGAAAGAATCTTTCCCGGGGCGGCTGTCTGTTGCCGGTTGGCGGCGAATGTGCCGTATTGCGTGTCTTGGATGCTTACGGGTTCGCGCTGTCGGTGTTCAGTAGGTATCCGTCCTCCCGGCTGGCTTGCCGGTTGTTCAAGAGGACGTGCCCGGAGCCTAAATGGTTCATGCCTCGAAGGGAACGTGATGTGTGCTTCACTCCAACGAGGGATCGAACGTGTATGCGAGCCTGGACTAGGGTGAGTTCGTGACGAGGGTGGCGGTACAACGGCTCTACCAGGCCTCGGTACCCTCTGAGCGGCGACCGAAGCCGGACCCTTACCCAAGTGGGGTCCACCTGAAATTCAGCGAGGAGCGAACCGCGTGACCGCCGAGACGTCCGTGCCGTCCACAGCGCTGCTGGCAGGAGCAGACCGGGACGGTTCCAACTACACCGCGCGGCACCTGCTCGTCCTCGAGGGCCTCGAAGCCGTGCGCAAGCGCCCTGGCATGTACATCGGCTCGACCGACAGTCGTGGCCTGATGCACTGCCTGTGGGAGATCATCGACAACTCCGTGGACGAGGCGCTCGGTGGTTACTGCGACCACATCGACGTGATCCTCCACGACGACGGCTCGGTGGAGGTCCGTGACAACGGCCGTGGCATCCCCGTGGACGTCGAGCCCAAGACGGGCCTGTCGGGCGTCGAGGTCGTCATGACCAAGCTGCACGCCGGCGGCAAGTTCGGCGGGGGTTCGTACGCGGCCTCCGGCGGTCTGCACGGCGTGGGCGCCTCCGTGGTGAACGCGCTGTCGGCCCGTCTGGACGTCGAGGTCGACCGTGCCGGTCACACCCACGCCATCAGCTTCCGGCGCGGTGTTCCGGGTTCCTTCGCGAGCAACGGACCGGACGCCCGGTTCGAGGCCAAGGGTGGTCTGCGCAAGGCCAAGAAGATCCCCAAGACCCGCACCGGCACGCGCGTGCGGTACTGGGCCGACCGGCAGATCTTCCTCAAGGACGCGAAGCTCTCGCTGGAGACGCTGCACCA